>JAUZEY010000278.1 GCA_030838785.1 Actinomycetota bacterium
GAACGCCGCCCGCTGGTGGAGGAGGAGGTACTTGAGCTCGTCGCGGAAGGCGTCGGCCTCCGCCTCGCCGAGGAAGTAGCCGTCGCGCGCCCCCCAGTCGGCGATCGTGTCGGCCACCCGGTCGATCACCTGGCGGAGCGACCACTCCCGATCCGGCGTGCCCAACTGCCCCCGGAAGTACTTCTGGGCGACGATGTTGGTGGCGTTCTGCGACCAGGTGACCGGGAACTCCACGCCGGGCTGGAAGAAGGCGTCGCCGCCGGACTTGTAGTTGGGGATCCGGGCATCACGGCGCTCCCACTCCACCGAGTCGTAGGGGTGTTCCCCCACCCTGGTGAAGTGCCGTCGGATGCCGATTCCCACCTGGTCCGGCGCCATCGCCATAACCGTCGCCTCCTCGAAAAATGTGGCCCTGGGGTGCTGCTCCCGAAACCTGGCCCTACCGCTACAACCACAAGATGTTGTGGTCTGTCGGGGGGAGGACCACGAGATCAAGTGTAATTACAGCACCCGAACTACATGAACGTCAACTGAGTCCGGGCAGTGAAGCGGCAGGTCAGAAGGCGTTCGCGATTGTTTGCACTTTTGCACGCGAACACGAGGGGGCTTGACCTGCCTCCCCGGGTCATCAGGCGCCTGGCGACGTCCCCTTGGGGGTGGTCGTCTTTTGCAGCAGACCGACCTCCCGCTCGAAGTCGGTGACGTCCTCGAAGCCCTTGTAGACCGAGGCGAACCGCAGGTACGCGACGGGGTCGAGGGTCCGCAGCTGGTCGAGCACCGCCTTGCCGACTGTCTCGCTGCCGACCTCGGCCCCCTCCTCCCGGACCTGATCCTCCACCGCCGCCGCCAGGGCGGCGATGTCGTCCTCGCTGATCGGGCGGTTCTTGGCCGCCCGGCGGATCCCGTCGAGGATCTTGGCCCGATCGAACGGCTCCCGGATCCCCGAGCGCTTCACCACCACCAGCGGCGCCTCTTCCACCCGCTCGAAGGTGGTGTAGCGCCGGCCGCAGGCCAGGCACTCCCGCCGCCGGCGGGTGGCCGCGCCGCTGTCGGCCATACGGGAGTCGATGACCTTGTCGTCCATCCCATGGCAGTACGGGCAGCGCACGGAGCCACGGTACCGGCCCGCCTTTCCCGAGTCGTCCACAAACGTATGTTTGCACCGAACGGCCATTCGTGCTAGCGTCAATCCCGCTGGCTACCGAGGAGGCGCCCTGATGAAGGACCTCACCCCCCGGCAACGTCAGATCCTCGAGTTCGTCGACGAGGAGGCGCGCCGCCGGGGCTACCCGCCGAGCGTCCGGGAGATCGGCAAGGCCGTGGGCCTCACGTCCACGTCGACCGTGCACGCCCACCTCAGTGCCCTCGTGGCCAAGGGCTACCTGCTGCGCGACGCCACCAAGCCCCGGGCCCTCAACGTCCAGTTCGAGCCGTCGTCGGGCTCCAACCTCGAGCGCCGGCCCGTCCGCCACGTCCCGCTCGTGGGCGACGTCGCCGCCGGTACCGGCGTGCTGGCGGCCGAGAACGTGGAGGAGGTCCTCCCGCTCCCGGCCGACTACACCGGCGAGGGTCCGGTGTTCATGCTCCGGGTGCGGGGCGACTCGATGATCGAGGCCGGCATCTTCGACGGCGACCACGTCGTCGTCCGCCAGCAGCCCACTGCCGAGAAGGGCGACATCGTGGTCGCCGGCATCCCCGGCGAAGAGGCGACGATCAAGACCTTCTCCCGCAAGGGCGACAAGGTGGTGCTCCGCCCCTCCAACTCGGCCATGGTGGATCTCGTCTTCCGGGCCGACGAGGTGTCGATCTACGGAAAGGTCGTCTCGCTCATCAGGCGGTACTAGAGAGCTGTACCTGCCTCCCCCGGGGCACCGAGCAGGAACGCGGCGAGCGCCGTGTAGCAGCCTTCGACCGACGCCCGGGTGACGTGCTCGCCGGCGGTGTGCGACACCTCGGGGTCCCCGGGGCCGAAGTTCACGGCCGGCACCCCGTGGGCGGAGAACCGGGCGACGTCGGTCCAGCCGAGCTTGCAGCGGACGGGCAGGTCGAGCAGGCCGGCGAACTCCGCCACCAGCGGGTGGCTCAAGTTCGGGTGGGCCGCCGGTGACACGGAGGTCAGCGTGATCTCGTCGGCGCCGTCGAGGAGCGCCCGGACCTCGGCCTCGGCCTCTTCCAGGGAGAGCGCCGGGGCGTAGCGGCGGTTCACGACGACGGTGCAGCGGTCGGGGACGACGTTGCCGGCCACTCCCCCGCTCACGGCCACCACCTGGAGCGCCTGGCGGAACCGCAGCCCGTCCACCTCGAGTTCTTCGGGTGTGTAGCCGGCGAGCCGCTCGAGGACGGGCGCCGCCCGGTAGACGGCATTGACCCCCTGCCAGGGCCGGGCGGTGTGGGCCCGCTGCCCGACGAAGGTCGCCTCCAACCGGATCGACCCCTGGCAGCCGGCCTCCAGCCACAGGTCGGTCGGTTCGAGGAGGACGGCGAAGTCGCCGGCCACGAGGTCCGGCCGTTCGGCGAACAGTTTGCGGAGGCCGTTGAACTCGTCGGCGATCTCCTCCGCCTCGTAGAAGACGAAGGTGCAGTCGAAGCGGCTCCCGGCCGCCACCTCCTCGGCCAGTCGCAGCAGGACGGCGACACCGCTCTTCATGTCGGCCGCCCCGAGGCCGTGGAGGACGTCGCCCTCGATGCGGGGAACGGCGTTCCCGTTGGCCGGCACGGTGTCGAGGTGACCGGCGAGGACGATGCGCCGGTCCCGGCCGAGGTTGGTGCGGGCCACGACGTTGAGGCCGACCCGCTCGACGTCGAGCCCGGTGCGGCGGAGGCGCTCCTCGACCGCCACCGCCATCGGCTCCTCGGCCAGGCTCTCCGACGGAACGGCGCACAGGGCGGCCGTCAGCGCCAGAAGGTCGGACGAGGGAGTGGCGACGGCGGCCGAGACGACGTCGGTCACGTGGCCAGGCCGTGGTCGCGCAGGATGGCGTTGAGGGCGAGCTTGTCGTGCTGCTCGCCCTCGTCGAGGATTCGCAGCACCAGCACGCAGGACAGTCCGAAGTCGCCGCCGGGGAACGACTTCACCCTGGTGGCGGGCACGGCCACCGCCCGCTCCGGGACGACGCCGCGGGACAGCTCGTTTCCGGTGGCGCTGTCGATGACCGGTGTGGATGCGGTGAGCACGACCCCGGCCCCGAGCTTGGCGCCCCGGCAGACCCGGGCCCCCTCGACCACGATCGACCGGGAGCCGACGAAGGCGTCGTCCTCGATGACGACCGGGGCGGCCTGCGGCGGCTCGAGCACCCCGCCGACGCCGACGCCGCCCGAAAGGTGCACGCCCTTCCCGACCTGGGCGCAGGAGCCGACCGTGGCCCACGTGTCGACCATGCTGCCCTCGCCCACGTAGGCGCCGATGTTCACGTACGACGGCATCAGGGTCACGCCGGGGGCGAGGAAGGAGCCCCACCGGGCCGACGCCCCCGGCACCGCCCGCACCTTGGCCTCGGCATAGCCGTGCTTGAGGGGGATCCGGTCGTGGTACTCGAACGGGCCGAGCTCGATGGTCTCGAGGCCCCGCAGCCGGAAGCACAGGAGGATGGCCTGCTTCAGCCACTCGTGGACCACGACCTGCCCGTCGACGACCTCGGCCACCCGGGCCTCGCCCCGGTCGAGGAGGTCGATCGCCTCGACCACCCGCTTGGCCGTCTCCGGCGGGAGGCCGCCCGGCTGGTCGCGGGCGTTCCAGGCGGCGGTGATCTCGCCGGCGAGGTCGGCGACGGGGTCGGGGGTGCGCCCCCCGGAATCGTCGATCACGGCTGGGAGCCTCCAGTGGCAAGGGTGCGGGGGGTGGCGACCGCGAGGCGGTCGAAGGCGAGCTCGATGCGCTCGAGCGGCTGGACGAGGGCGATACGCACATGGTTCGCGCCGCCGTCGCCGTAGAGGTCGCCGGCGGCAACGAGCATCCCGCCCTCGGCCAGCCGGGCGGTGACCCCCCACCCGTTCTCGGCCGGGTCGGCGGAGCGGGCCCAGAGGTAGAACGACGACGGCCCGCCGGCGTCGAGGAGGCCGACGTCGCCCAGGCGGGACTTGGCGTAGCGGCGGCGCTCGGCGTAGCGGACCCGTTGCACCTCGACGTGCTCGTCGTCAGCCCAGGCGGCCGCCGCCGCGGCCTGAATGGGGCCGGGCACCATCATCCCGGCGTGGGTGCGCACGGAGCCGAGATAGGCGACGAGGTCGCCATCGCCGGCCAGGAACCCGCAGCGGTAGCCGGCCATGTTCGAGCGCTTGGACAGCGAGTGGACCGCCAGCACACCATCGACGTCGACGGACAGCGCGGTTGCACCAGGAACGGGCTCACCGGCGTCGTCCCAGTTGAACTCGACGTAGCACTCGTCGCTGGCCACGATGACGCCCCGGGCCCCCGCCCACTCCACGGCCGCGGCCATCGGTGCCGGCGCGCTCTGCGAGCCGGTGGGGTTGCCGGGCTCGTTGAGCCACAGCAACAGCGCCCGGGCGGCGTCCTCCTCGGCCACAGCCGAGAGATCGAGATGCCAGTCGTCGTCGAGCGGGACGGGCACGGCCCGGCATCCGCCGAGCGCGGCGCCCATGGCGTAGGTGGGGTACGAGACGGCCGGATAGAGGACGGTGTCCCGGGACGGGTCGCGCAGCCGGAGGAGATGGGGCAGCGATGCCACGAGCTCTTTGGTCCCGATGCAGTTGACGACCTGGACGGGGTCGACGACGACGCCGAACGTCCGCTCCATCCACCCGGCCGCCGCCCCCCGCAGGACCGGCCCCCCGATGGCCCGGGGATATCCGGCCGATCCCGGCCCCGCCTCGGCCAAGGCCTTGACGACGATCCCGGGCACCGGGTCGTTCGGGGTGCCGATGGAGAGGTCGACGATACCGCCCGGCGCATCCGCCGCCCGCGTCTTCAGCGCGTCGAGCCGCGCATAGGGATAGATGGGCGGGGTGAAACCCCCGGCAGGGGCGGCGGTCGGCATCGCCGTCAGGTTACCGACGCAAGGCTAGGAGGCCCGGCCCGGGGATTCAGGGGTATCCCCCGGAAGGAACTCGCGGAAGCGGTCGATCCCGCCCCTCGGGAGCCGGGCCCGGACCCGGGTGGCGCGGTCGTCGTGGACCTCGACCAGCACCTCGCCCTCCCGGTGGAGGGCGGCCAGGACGTCGCCCCGTTCGTAGGGGACCGACAGCTCGACCACCGTGTTGAGGGCCCGCAGCCGGTCGGCCAGGGTCTCCAGAAAGGCCTCCACGCCCTCGCCCGTGACCGCCGACACCGGCACCGCCCCCCGGCCCTTCAGCGCCACCAGCTCGTCCGGTTCGGCGGCGTCGAGCTTGTTGGCCACGAGCAGCTCGGGGACGTCGCCGGCGCCCAGCTCGCGCAGCACTGACCGCACCGCCTCGATCTGGAGGTCCGACTCGGGGGAGGAGGCGTCGACGACGTGGATCAGCAGGTTGGCGTCCACGACCTCCTCCAGTGTGGAGCGGAACGCCTCCACCAGCTGGTGGGGCAGCTTGCGGACGAACCCGACGGTGTCGGACAGGAGCACCGTCTCCCCGCCCGGTAGGGCGAGTCGGCGCACCGTGGCGTCGAGGGTCGAGAAGAGCCGGTCCTCGACCAGCACGCCGGCACCCGTCAGCCGGTTGAGGAGCGTCGACTTGCCGGCGTTGGTGTAGCCGACCAGTGCCACGAGCGGATGTTCGTTGCGGCGGCGCGCCTTGCGCTGCGTGTCACGGACCCGGGCCACCCCGGCGATGTCGCGCTCCAGCTTGGCGATCCGGCGCTGGATGCGCCGCCGGTCGACCTCGAGCTGCGTCTCACCGGGGCCCCGGGTGCCGATGATGGAGCCGCCCCGGGCACCCTGCTGGCTCATCTCCACACCCCGGCCCCGGAGGCGGGGCAGGCGGTAGCGGAGCTGGGCCAGCTCGACCTGGAGCATGCCGGCCTGGCTGTGGGCGTGCTGGGCGAAGATGTCGAGGATCAGGGCCACCCGGTCGACGACGTCGACCTTGAACAGCTTCTCCAGATTGCGCTGCTGGGCCGGCGACAGCTCCTCGTCGAAGATGACGACGTCGAGGTCGAGCATCTCGACCAGCTCCCGGAGCTCCTCGGCCTTGCCCTTCCCGATGAACGTCGCCGGGTCGGGCGTGTCGCGCCGCTGCAGGGCCAGTTCGACCGGCTCGGCTCCCGCCGTGTCGGTGAGGAGAGCCAGCTCGGCCAACGACGACTCCGCCGCGTCCAGGCTGACGTCGCCGCCGCCGACCAGCAGGGCGCGCTGGCGGACGACACCGAGGTCGACCTCGGTGGCGGTGAGCCGGCGGCGCTGGCGGCCCGCGTATCCCTCGGGCCGGTTGGGATCGGTACTCACAGGACTCCCCCCGCCAGCGGGACCGTCTCGGCCAGACGGTCGAGGTCGACGTCGACGTCGAAGACGTGGGCCACCGGCCCCCCGAGGCGCACGTTCATGCTCTCGCCCAGACCGTTGGGCTGGAGGTCGACGACCAGGTCTCCGCCCGGGACGGCCACCGTCATCCGGGCCGGCGCCAGGCCCCGCCGGTGGGCCACACCGGCCGCGGCGCAGGCTCCCGACCCGCAGGAGGCCGTCACGCCCACTCCCCGCTCCCAGATCCGCATCCGCAGGCCGGACGCCGTCGGCACGGCCATCTCGACATTGGTGCGGTTGGGGAAGCGAGGGTCGTGCTCCAGCACCGGGCCGTGGCGGTCGAGGGGCACGGCGTCGGGGTCGTCGACGAAGATGACGAAGTGGGGGTTGCCGACGCCGGCGGCGTCGCCCCGGTAGCGGACGCCGTCGACCGTGGCCTCGAGGTCGAAGGGGCTGTCGGCCGTGACGGGGATCATCTCCGGGGTGAACATCACCAGCCCCATGTCGGCCTCGGCGTAGTCGACCTCACCGTCCTCCCGGCGGCGCCGGACCGTGATCTCCCTGCGGCCCGCACCGGTGTCGACGATC
>JAUZEY010000290.1 GCA_030838785.1 Actinomycetota bacterium
CTCCTTCCCGTCCTGCTGGAGACGGGCCATGGCGCTGGCGTGGGCCTTCCCGGCCCGGATCCGCTCGACGTGGAGCTCCACCGGCGTGTGGCGGGCGGGCCGGAAGAAGTGGCCGGTCATGGTGACCGGATCGGGGAACGGGACCGCCTCGGCCAGGCCCCGGGCGGCGAGGGCGAGGAGGAAGCCGCCGTTGGGCGGCCCGACGGTGTCCCAGCGATGGCTGATCCCGGCCGCGAAGCCCAGGGTCTCGGCGCCCGCGCCACCGCCGGGCGGGGCGACGTCGGGGAGCGGCTGGAGGGCGGTGTCCTCGTCGAAGGCGTACGCCATGGGGCGGCGACACTATCGCCGGGTGGGCGGTGCGCCTGAATCCCGGGTGTCTGCCACGATGACGGCCGTGGCGCCCATTTTCCGGGATCGGGTGGTGATCGTCGGCGGCGGCTTCGGCGGCCTGGCCTGCGCCCGGGGCCTCGATGGCGCCGACGTCGACGTCCTCCTCCTCGACGCCCGCAACTACCACCTCTTCACGCCGCTGCTGTACCAGGTGGCCACGGCGCTGCTCGACCCGTCCGACATCGCCTACCCCTTCCGGACGGTCTTCCGGCGCTCTCACAACGTCCGCTTCCGCCAGGCCCGGGTCACCGGCGTCGACTTCGACGCCCGGCGGGTGGAGGTGGCGGGCGGTGAGCCGATCCCCTACGACACGCTGGTGCTGGCGACGGGCAGCGGCAACGCCTACTTCGGCAACCCGGCCCTGGCCGAGCGGACGATCGGGATGAAATCGCTCGACGAGGCGCTGCGGCTGCGCAACCACGTCCTGTCGTGCCTGGAGCGGGCGGCCCAGGCCACCGATCCCGCCGAGCGGTCCCGGTGGCTCACCTTCGTCGTCGTGGGCGGGGGCCCGACCGGCGTGGAGTACACCGGGGCGCTGGCCGAGCTGCTGGGCCTGGTCCTCGGCCGCGACTTCCCCGAGCTGCCCCCGGGATCGGCCCGGGTGGTGCTGGTGGAGGGGGCCGACCGGCTCCTCGGGCCCTTCCACCCGCGCCTCGGCGCCTACGCCGCCGATGCCCTCCGCAGCCGCGGCGTGGAGGTGCTGCTGTCGACGCTGGTGCGGGAGGCGACCGACGACGCCGCCGTGCTGGCCTCGGGCGGGGAGACCAGCACGATCGGGGCCCGCACGATCGTCTGGTCGGCCGGGGTGGGCCCGACCGATCCCCTGCCCGACAAGGAACCCGACGGGGCCGCCGTCGCCCGGAGCCGCACCCGGCGCCTGGAGGTCGACGAGCACCTCCGCATCCGCCCCGGCGTCTACGCCATCGGCGACGTGGCCTCCGTGCGGTCCGGCGACACCGGCACGGGGGCCGAGCTCCCGATGCTCTCGCCGCCGGCCATGCAGGAAGGGCGCTACGTCGCCCAGACGATCCGCAGCGGCGGCGAGCCCGTCCGCCCCTTCAGGTACACCGACAAGGGCACGATGGCCACGATCGGGCGGCGGGCGGCGGTGGCCCAGGTCGGGCCGTTGCGGCTGCGGGGGTTCCCGGGCTGGATCACCTGGCTGGTGGTCCACCTCTACTACCTCATCGGGTTCCGGAACCGGGCCACCGTGCTGGCATCGTGGGGCTGGGACTACCTGCGGCGCGACCGCCCGATCCGCCTCATCGTCCGCAGCCGGTACGACCCCGTCGTCGCCGCCCTCGTACCGGACGAGCCTTAGGAGATCGGCTTCAGCCGGCCCCGGCCCCTCTGTCCGTCCGAGCGGGGCGGGCCGTCGGCCCGGGCCAGCTCCCAGACCGAGGCCAGGCCCATCAGGTCGAGCAGGTGGGCCGACTCGCCGAGCAGTGTGGCCGTGCCCCGGGCGAGGTCGACGGCGGTGGTGATCCCGAGGCAGGCGACGAGCGCCGCCACCAGCGGCAGCATCCCGTAGGCCCGGGCCGGCCGCCAGCCGACGAAGAGGAACCCGACGGCGAGGGCGAAGTCGAACGAGCCGACCTCGCGGGCGACGTGGACCGGGGCGCCGGCGTCGCGCCCGAGGAGGAGGACGGGCACGGCCAGGACCATCTGCACGACGGCCAGGGCAATCAGGCCCGCCCGCAGCGCCTGCGGGTCGAACCGGCGGGACGTCGCGGCGCGCTCGTGGTTGATGGCGGCCATGATCGTCGGCGCCAGGTCGGGGACGGGTTCGGTGGCGACGACGCGGACCGCCCGGGTGAGGGCGATCGCCTCCGACTCGTAGTGGCGGCACGACGCGCAACTGGCCAGGTGCCAGGCGAGGGTGGCGTCGTCGACGCCGCCGTCCTCCCCGTCGAGCCGGGCCGAGATCCCCAGGCGGCAGTTCTCGCAGTTCATACCCTGATGGTCGGCGCTAGGCCGTCTGGAGTTCCCGGCTGTCCTTCTTCTGGGCCGCGGCCGGGCCGGCGACGCCGGCCAGGCGCAGGGCGGCGGCGAGGGCGAGGCCGAAGCCGAGGCCGATGGAGGCGGCGATGGCCAGCCGGGCCGCTGCGGCGCCGAAGCCGAACGGCACCTCCGAGCGCGACAGGGCGGTGGCGTCACTCACCCCGCCCAGCAGTGCGACCAGCAGCCCGGCGAGGGCGGCGGCCGACAGCCCGTCCGACCGGCCCCGCAGCAGCCAGACGATGGCCAGCACCCCGGCTGCCCAGCCGAGCACGGCGAAGGGGCTCTGCGTGACCGCCTTGGCCAGGCGCTCGCCCAGCCCCCCGGCATTGGCCAGGCCGAGGCCGACGGCGTGGAAGATGTCGACCGCCACCAGGACGGCGGTGACGGCGGCGAGGGCGGGGGCCCAGTTGGCCCGCCGGCCCAGGACGACGACGAGGGCCACCAGGGCCACGATCAGCCCGTACCACGGCAGGGCGCTGGAGCCGGGCTCCCACACGAGGTCGCCCTTGACCGCGATGGTCCCGGGGCCCTGCTTCAGGGTCACGACCCACTCGGGGTTGATGACGTGGCGCTGGCCGGGGCTGGCCCGGACCGGCCCGGGGTTGGCCGAGCTCATCCAGTGGATCCGGTGGTCGTGCCAGCGGGCCACCGGAGCGGACGAGATCTTCTCCCAGTCGGTATCGCCGACCTTGGCGTTGGTGGCCGAGGGGGGCGGTTGGTTGCCCTTCCTCGTCTGGTTGATGTACGTCGCCGGCGACAGCTTGTTCTGGTACACGCCGTCGGGGCCGATGCGGAGGTAGGGCTCGTCCTTGTAGCCGAGGACGACGACCTCCTGGCCGGTGTGGTTGGTCACCTGCAGGCGGCTGCCGGCCTCGACGACCTTCACCTCGAGCCCCGGCACCTCGGGCGTGATCCCGGTCAGGTGGGTGTGGAAGTTGCTGGCGCTCACCCCCGACACGCTGTGGGCCGAGGCGGGGGCGGCGGCGACGCCGAGCCAGACGAGGGCGGCAGTGGCGGCGATGAGGATCCGGCGCATGTCCTCATCGTGGCATCCCGGACGCCGGCCTGTGCGATCGGCCTCTTTAGACGAGCGAGTGCAGGATCTTGAAGATCGTGCGGGCGTCGTTGGCGGACGGGCCCGTCGGCGAGTCGCCCAGCACCCGGAAGCAGGCGTGGATGCGGGCGGCGCGCAGCGCGGCTTCGAACGTGGCCGGCGGCCCACCGGGCCACCGCCGGCGGACGTAGGCCGACTCCACCCGGCGGCGCAGGCGGCTCGGCCAGCCGAGGGTGAAGAACGCCACGTCGAGCTCGCCGGGGGCCAGCGCCGCCGACTCCCAGTCGACCGGGTAGACCTCGCCGTCGCGCAGCATCACGTTGGCGGGCGAGAACTCGCCGTGCACGACGGAGTGGGGGGCGGTGAGAAGCGGTTCGTAGAGGTCCTCCCGCCGGCAGGCGGCGGCCAGCCAGGGGTAGCGGAGGTGGAGGACGCCGGCCCAGCCGGCGGTGCGGTCCATCCAGCCCTGGTACCACTCGGCGTCCCGGAACGGGATGCCCGACAGCAACAGGTCGGGCCACAGCCCTTCGGTGGCGCCGTGGAACGAACCGAGCCACGCCGCCGCCCGGTCGAGGGAGCGGCTGCGGCGGCTCTCCAGGAGCGGCGTGGCGCCCTCCAGGAACTCGAGCACCAGCCAGTCGGCGTCGGTCAGGTCGTCGTGGCGGAACCCGACGCAGCGGGCCGCGCTCACGCCCATCGGCTCGAGGACGTAGCTGTAGACCGCGGCCTCCCGGCTCAATCCGCCCCGGTGCCCGTAGGCGGCGTGGCGGGTGCCGTCGATCGTCGGTCCGTGCTTGCAGTAGACCCGCCGGACGTCGCCGGTGCCGGTGCGGCAGGTGACGACCTCGGCGTCGAAGGTGCCCTCGAAGGGCCAGGGGCGGCGGGAGATCACCGGACCCTGGCCGGGCACGGTCCCGAACACCGATCCCAGCACCCGGGCGGCATCGTCGAGTTGGGCCGCGCCCGCGGCGCGCCAGTCCCCAGTCGAAGGCATGCGTCTCTCCGTTTCCCCAGCTTCCCCAGCGATCGCCCGCGAACGGGCGCACAAAAGGGACGTTACGGACAGTCGCCTGAGACAGCCCTGAGATTGGCGGAACCCGTCACCGCCGGTGGGATCTGTGTACGGGACTTCCCGCGGTGCGTCGGAACATCCATCACACGAAGCGGAGTTCGCCTTCGTCGTCGGGGTCTTCGACGGGCCGGTCGCAGGTCGGGCACCACCACCGGGCCTCGAGCGCCGTGCCGCAGGCCGAGTGGCGGACACCCTCGCCGCCGCCGGCCACCGCTCCCCAGTGGGCCAGCAGGGCCAGAACACCGGCCAGCTCCCGGCCGGCCTGGGTCAGCTCGTAGCTGAACCGCGGCGGACGGGCGGAGTAGGCGCTCGAGAGCAGGAGGCCGTCGCCCTCCAGGCGTTTGAGCCGCTGCGACAGGACGTTGGTGGCGATCCCCGGCAGCGCCTCGGCCAGCTCGCCGAACCGCAGGGGGCCGCCGAGGAGGGCGTGGACGATGAGCAGCGTCCACCGGTCGCCGACCCGGGCCGCGGCCCAGGCCAGCGCCGAGGCGTCGGAGTCGGCCGGATTGGGCGAATGGGACGAAGGGCGCGGACCGGCCGGATCGCCGGCCGCAGAACGGGGGGCCATGGAAACCATCTTGACGCTTCGCACCACGTCTGCCATCGTACTTGTTACTTGCAAAACGCAAATCACTTCTTGGAGGCAAGCGTGTCGTTGATCGAAGAGTTGCAGGAAGCGGCGGCCACCGTGGCTGCCCGGGTATCCCCGGCCGTCGTCCGTATCGGGCGCGACGGCGTCCCCGGCCGAGGTGGCCGGGGCGGTGGCGGCGGCCGCGGCGGTGGCGGCGGCCGCGGACGAGGCGGCCGCGGCGGCGAGGGTGGAACCCCCGGCGCCGGCGGAGGGATCGGCTTCGGGTTCCAGGCCGGGCCCGGGGGCGGGTTCGCCGCCGGAGCCGGATTCGGGCCGGGGCATGGGTTCGGGCCGGTGGCCCGGGGCGGGACGTTCGGGCGCGGCGCCGGTGTCGTGGTCGGCCCGGGGCTGGTCGTCACCAACGCCCACAACCTGCGGGGCGCCGAGGTGACGGTGACCTTCGCCGACGGGCGGCAGGAGACCGGCACCGTGGCCGGAGCCGACATCGACGGCGACCTGGCCGTCATCCACGTGCCGACCGGCGACATCGAGCCCCTCGAATGGGCCGCGACGCCGGCCGAGGTCGGGACCCCGGTCTTCACCGTCGGCGGGAGCCCCTTCGGGGCCCGGATCACGTTTGGGCTCGTCTCGGCCGTCGGTCAGGCCTTCCGCGGGCCCGGCGGGCGCCTGGTCGGCGGGTCGCTGGAGCACACCGCTCCCCTCAGCCGGGGTTCCTCGGGCGGCCCGGTGGTCGACACCGCCGGCCGGCTGCTCGGCATCAACACCAACCGGCTGGGTGACGGCTTCTACCTCGCCCTCCCCGCCGGCCCCGAGCTGCGCACGCGGATCGACCGGCTGGCCCAGGGCGACGTCCCGGCCAAGCGGCGCCTCGGCGTGGCCCTCGTGCCGGCCCCCGCCGCCCGCCACCTGCGCAAGGCGGTGGGGCTGCCGGAGCGCGACGGCGTCCTCGTCCGGATGGTGGAGGAGAACACCCCTGCCCAGGCCGCCGGCCTCAAGGAGGGCGACCTCCTCACCACCGCCAACGGCCGGGACCTGCGCACCCCCGACGACCTCTTCGCCGCCCTCGACGCCCTCGGCGCCGACGAGAACCTGTCGCTCCACGTCGTGCGGGGCACAGAGGAGGTCGACGTCGCCGTCCGCTTCGACGCCGACGGCGGGGAGCACGGCGCGGCATGAACGGGGCCCGCCGCGGGGACCCTGCCGAATCTCGGGACGGATCGTCCCGGAAAAGCGGGACGATCCGTCCCCAGATCGACGCGACGCCGTCCTCTGCGTCCGGCGAGGCGGCCGAAGGTCCTGCCCTCGACGCCTACTCCAGGGTGGTGACGGCGGTCGCCGAGGCGCTTCTGCCGTCGGTGGCCAGCCTCCGGGTCGGCGGCGCCGACGGCTGGGCCAAGGGCTCCGGTTCGGCGGTGGCCATTTCCGAGGACGGTTTCCTGGTCACGTCGGCTCACGTCGTGTCCGGCGCCTCGGGCGGCACGGCGACGTTCGGCGACGGGCGCGAGCTCACGTACGAGGTGACCGGCATCGACCGGCTGTCCGACCTGGCCGTCGTCCGCGCCGCCGGGGGCGGGCTGCACCCCGCCCGGCTCGGCGACGCCGACCGGCTGCGGGTCGGGCAGCTGGTGGTGGCGGTCGGCAACCCGCTGGGGTTCGCCGGGTCGGTCAGCGCCGGCGTCGTCAGCGCCCTGGGGCGGTCGCTGGCGGCCCAGAGCGGGCGCCACGCCCGGCTGGTCGAGAACGTCATCCAGACCGACGCCGCCCTCCACCCCGGCAACTCCGGCGGCGCCCTGGCCGACAGCACGGCCGCCGTCATCGGGATCAACACCGCGGTGGTGAACCCCGGCCTCGGGCAGGGCCTCGGTCTGGCCGTCCCGATCAACGCCGTGACCCTCGGGGTCCTCGGGGCCCTCATGGCCGGGCAGCGGGTCCGCCGGGCCTGGCTCGGGATCGGCGGCGGCAGCCGCCCCCTCCCGCCCCGGGCCGCCCGGAGCAGCGGCCTGGCCGCCGGGCTCGAGGTCACGTCGGTGGTGGCCGGGAGCCCGGCTGCCCGGGCCGGCATCCGGCCCGAGGATCTCATCCTCACCATCGACGACGTCCCCGTCGCCGCCATCGGCGAGCTCCAGCGCCTCCTGTCCGCCGACCGCATCGGCCGGCCGGTCAAAGTCAGCCTCGTTCGCAACGGCGAGCAGCTGCTGGCCGAAGCCGTCCCCACCGAGCTCGACGACCGCTGACCCCCGTCCCACCCCGAACCGGCGTTCCTTTTCCGCTGTATGCCCGGATAATGAACGCCGGTTCGACCCGACGGCACCCACCGGCCAACCTGTGCTGGTCGCTGATCCGGGGGACACCCCCGGGCCCCCGGGCCGGCGTTCCCTTTCCGCTGTATGCGCGGATAATGAACGCCGGTTGGCGGTGCTCATCCCGGGGGCGGGCGCAACGTAGGATCAGAAGCTGTGAGCAATGATGACCCTGTGGTTGAAGGGGTGGACGAGGAGACGGGCCGGTGGCACCGGCGCTTCGCCATCGAGCTGTTCAACCGCAGCTGGGATCTGCTGGAGCAGCCCCATCGCTCCCGCGACGACGACGCCGAGATGCTGGCCGCCGCCTTCGGCTCCGCCTGGCACTGGCGCCAGGTCGGCACGGCCGAGAACATCGCCCTCGGCGACCACCAGATCGCCAAGGTGGCCAGCCTCGTGGGGCAGCCGAAGCTCGCCCTCCACTACGCCCGACGGGCCCTCGAGGCCATCGAGATCGGCCACTTCGGCGACTGGCAGGTGGCGGCGGCCTACGAGGGCATGGCCCGGGCCTGCGCCGCCTCCGGCGACATCGCGGGGCGCGACTACTGGGTCCAGCGCTGCACCATCGCCCTCGGCGCGGTGCCGGACGCCGGCGACCGGTCGGTGGTGGCCGAACAACTCCTGAACCTTCCCGCCCCCCCGCCGCAGGAGGAATGACCCAGGGTCTAGAACTACCGAGGGTGGTCGATCACACCCCCGATCGGCTGACCGCGATTTCGGAGCAACGGCGGAGGGCCTCCGTGCTCCGAGGAGGTGCCGTGAGTCGCAAATTCATCAGACTGGTGCTCGTGGCCTCGGTGGCGGCGGGCTTCGGCCTCGCTCCCATGGTTGGCGCGAACGCGGCCGACCAGATTCGCGGTGTCGACGTGTACAACCCTCCCAAGGGCTTCGTCACACCAGGCAACCCGCCGAACCCGAACGAGATCACGATCGACATCGCCGACAACGTCAGCTGGCACGTCGCCGAGGGGACCCACAACATCACCCCCGTCGACGCCAAGGCCTGGGGCGACGCCGGCTCGGGCGACATCGACGCCAGCACCAACCCGCCCTACACCGTCCACTTCCCCAAGGTCGGGCGGTACGTGTACTACTCCAAGGGCGACGCCACCATCGACAAGAACGGCAAGTGCACCGGCATGTGCGGCGTCGTCAACGTCGTCGACCCCAGCGCCACGACGACGACCAGCACGACGTCGACCACCACGACCACAACGGCCCCTCCGACGCCGGACACGACGCCCCACCCGGGCTCGCCCGTGACGACGCCGACCACCGCCTCGGCTCCGGCCGGCGTCGCCGGCCACGTGCCCACGACGGCCGCCCCGGCGCCCACCACGACCACGCCATCCACGAAGCCGGACAAGAAGGCGAAGGACGGGTCCTCCTCGACCACCACGACGGCCGCGCCGGTATCGGGGCCGATCGACCTGTCGGCCGAGGCCATCGTCCCCAACGTGACCCCGAACGGAACGGCGACCCAGGACGGCGTCGTCCAGCCGTCGTCCACCCCCGAGGGTGACGCCGTTGCGGTCATCAAGCAGAAGCACGGGCACAAGGGCATGCTGGTGTTGGTCGCCACCGGCCTCGGGATCGGCGCCCTCGGCATCGGCGCCGCGGGCTACAAGTACGCCAACCGGTCGTCCAAGTACTTCCCTGCGTAAAACGAGGCGGCGCCTCCGGCGCCCGTCCACCCGTTCCGACGAAGCTATTCCTCGCTTCGCTCAGGCTTCATCGGCCCGGTTCTGGACGTGCTGGTAGCCGAAGCGCCCTTTGATGCAGAGGTTGCCCCGGGTCACGAACTGGTCGTGGGGTGAGGTGACCCGGACGATGCGGTTGTCCTGCACGTGGAGGGTCAGGGTGCAGCCCACGCCGCAGTAGGCGCAGATCGTGTCGGTGCGGGTCTGGCGCTCCGGCGCCCACTCCCCCGCCTCCCGCAGGGCGTACTCCTCCGAGAACGCCAGCGCGCCCGTGGGGCAGACCTCGATGCAGTTGCCGCAGTAGACGCAGGCCGAGTCGGGCAACGGCACGTCCCACTCGGTGGAG
>JAUZEY010000304.1 GCA_030838785.1 Actinomycetota bacterium
CGGGGACAGACTCGGCCGGCTTGTCCAGTTCGGCGATGAACCGGTCGTACGCCTCCCCCGACAGCACCAGATCCTGGTGCTCCCTGATGACCTTCTTCGCCCGAGCGGTCACCGTCTCGAGCACGAAGGCGCTCACCGTCGTGGCCTCCAGATCGGCCGCCTCACGGATCAGCGCGTCCTGCTCCGGATTCACCCGCACCTCCAGCCGGTAACGACGGGGCGCCTCGACAGCATCGCTCATCCACACACCATACCACCGTCCGGACACTGTCCGGACACCAACAGCCCTTCCCTGCCGACCGCCCGCGCTGGCGGTGTCCTCCCGGGGCCGGGCCAGGCGAATAAGCACCGCCCAGATGGGGGGCACCTCACCACCGGAGCCACGGATTTGAAATCGGGGCTACGGAGGGTCAGGGGAGGGTCTGACCCCCAATCTGACCCCCATGAGCTCCGACCCAGCTGGGCTGCCACAAACTCTTAATCCGTGGGTTCAGGGCTCAAGTCTCTGGCCGTCTTTAGACTTGAGCCGCGGCCCACGCCGACGTGGGGGCCAATTCATCTCGCCCGGAGGAGGGCCGCTGATGCCTGCACTACGCCGGGCCCCGGCCCTCGCCGCCTTGTTCGCTGCCGTACTCGGTGTCACGTCGTCCGCCTGCCGGGGAGGCGGCGGGGACAGACATGCGACGGGGACCGCGACCGCCAAGCGCGACACGGCGAACGCCGTCGACATCAACCCGGTGAGCCGGGACAAGCTGCCCGAGGGTGGAACCCTGCGGTGGCCGCTCGTGTCATCCCCGCCGAACTTCAACACCGGGGAACTCGACGGCACCTCGGCTGACACCGCCAACGTGGTCGGGGGTCTGTTGCCCTCGATGTTCGGTTTCGACTCCGAGGCGCGGCCCACGGTGAACAAGGACTACCTCGACGCCGCCGAGCTGACCGCCAGGGAACCCCGGCAGGTCGTCACCTACAGAATCAATCCTCGAGCCGCCTGGGACGACGGCAAACCAATATCCGAAGCAGACCTCGAAGCGCAGTGGAAGGCGATGTCGGGATCCAACCCGGCGTACCGGGTTGCCTCGTCGAGCGGCTACGAGCAGATCGAGAGCGTCGCCAGGGGCGCCGACGAACGTGAGGTCGTGGTGACGTTTCGGCGGCCTTACGCTGATTGGAAGGCCCTGTTCTCGCCGCTGTATCCGGCATCGACGAACAACGATCCGGCGGTGTTCAACGACGGGTGGAGGGCGAGGCCGCTCACCACGGCCGGGCCGTTCAGGTTCGAGAGCCTCGACCAGACAGCCAAGACCATCAGCCTCGTGCGCAACCCGAAGTGGTGGGCCAACCGGCCGAAGCTCGACCGGATCGTCTACCGGGTCATCGATCCTGTGGGCCAGGTCGATGCCCTCCTCAACGGTGAAATCGATGTCCTCGATGTCGCCGCCGACGTGAACAGGCTGAAGCGGGTGGAGGCCGCTCCCGGTGTCACCGTCCACCGGGCGGCCGGGCCCGACTTCCGAAGCATCATGATCAATGGGACGGGCGAGATCCTGAAGGACGTGAATGTCCGCCGAGCGCTCGGGATGGCCATCGACCGCACTGCAATCGCCAACGTGCTCGTCGGTCCCCTCGGCGTCGAAGCGAAGCCGCTCCAGAACCACATCTTCATGGTCAGCCAGCGGGGCTACCAGAACAACGCCGGCATCCTGAGCGCGCCCGATGTCAACGGCGCCAGAAAACTCCTCGACGACGCCGGCTGGAAGCTGGAGGGCAACGGCCGCAAGAAGGACGGCAAGCCACTGGCACTCCGCTTCGTGGTCCCCACCGGCGTGGCCTCCTCGAACCAGGTGGCGGAACTGGTGCGAGCGATGCTGGACCGCATCGGCGTCCGGGTAGACGTCCTGTCCGTTCCGACGCAGGACTTCTTCAAGCAGTACATCATCCCCGGGAACTTCGAGTTGACCGTGTTCTCCTTCATCGGCAAGCCGTTCCCGATCAGTTCGAACAAGCCGAGTTACGCCTCCCCCAAGCCTCGCGAGGGCGGGGAACTGGACTTCCAACAGAACTTCGCCCGGATCGGCACTCGTCAGATCGACGCCTTGTTCGACGAAGCGACGAGCGAATTCGACGAACAAAAGGCCATTGACCTCGCCAACCAGATCGACGCCGCCATCTGGGACGAGGTCCACTCACTCACGCTCTATCAGCGGCCCGACATCGCGGCCACCAGGTCAGCGCTGGCCAACTTCGGTGCCTTCGGCTTTGCCAGCGTGGTCTATGAAGACATCGGCTTCACGAAGTGATGCACGGTTGAAAACTCCAAGACCCGCGGCCACCGCGAGCCACAAGGTGGCAACGGGATCATCTCCGTCATTCGTCGGTCGACCGTCAGGCCTTCCTTCTCCTCGGGGCAGCCGCCTTCAGAGGGCCCACGCCGGTCGACCGCACCGAACGCGTCGGGGCAGTGGCGCCATCGCTCAGGACCCGCCAGGCTCTGAGCAGTCGCTCGTCGAGAGGGTCCTCGTCACTGGTCTCGCCTCCGGTATCGTCGTCACCGTCCGGGGCAAGCAACCAGTTGCTGATCGTGACCAGGACGACTGCGGTGAACATCTCGGCCAACTGGCTGGCCGGGAGGTCGTAGCGGATCTCGCCTCGGCGCTGGCCCTCGTCGAGCAGACGAGTCAGCAGCCCGTAGGTCTCCTGCCGGTGGCGGCGTAACAGCCACAGCTGGGTGTTGAGGGCGAGCAGACCGGCGAACTCGCGGTCTCCGGCGAAGTGGGTGGCGAATGACCGGACCAACTCCTCCAGGCGCTCCGTGACCGGGCGGGCTTCGTCCTCCACGTCGTCGTGCAACCGGGCCATCGTCCGGTCGAGCAGATCCACCGCCGCCGCTTCCAGCACGGACTGTTTGGTCGGGAAGTGGGCTCGCGGCGGGACCGCCGGCGGCAGCGGGCCGGATCCTTGGTCCCGCATGTCCAGCGTCGTCACCGAACTGCTCGCGTCCCGGCCGGCGGCCGACACCGGCGAGTGGGCACCTACGGCTGGGCCGCCCACGTGCTCGGCGCCCCCGGCTACCGCATCGCCGGCGGGTCGGACGAGATCCAGCGCAACATCATCGCCGAGCGGGTCCTCGGTCTCCCGGCGGAGCCCCGGCCCGATCAGGCTCCGACGCCCGTCGTCGGGACGGCTACGAGACGAGCTCCTTGAGCCGGGCCACCGAGCGCATCGGGTCGGCGCCCATGGGAGTGACGTTCAGGGTGGTGACCGCGGCCTCCCGGTAGGCGGCGATGCGGTCCTTGATGTAGCCCTCGGGGCCGATCAGCGAGGTCTTCTCCAACAACTCGCCGGGCACGACCGCCTCCGCCCTCCGCCTTCTGGCCGGAGAGGTACAGCCGCTGGATCGTCTGGGCCTCGGCCGCCCAGCCGGGGTGCGCGTGGAGTTCGTCGTGCGCGGCAGGCACGTCACGATCTACGAATGCCGGCCACCATGGAACCCGGAGTTCGGGGCCGGTTGGAGCCGCCAACCGGTCGCGCAGCTGCGCTTCGACCCCACCGACCGCCGATGGGCGCTCTACTGCGCTGATCGCAAACGGGCGATGGCACAACTACCCCGACACCAAGCCGACCAGGCAGATCGACCAACTACTCACCGAAGTCGATGCTGACCCGACCGGCATCTTCTGGGACTAACTCGTCTTCCTCGTCCTCGTCAGGCCCGTCTTCGTCGTACCGGCAGCCACAGCTCAGCAACTGCCCGTCGCACGAGGGACACTCGGCGGCGTCGCAACCGAGGTGGTGGAAGCCACCGGGCAGCACAGCGCAGTCGCCACAACGTCGAACGGGCCGGGGCCATCGGCCGGACCTCATCTCGTCGCCGTAGCGGGGAAGCGAGTAGGCGACACCGGAGCAGTGCAACACCTCGACCGAGCACGAACTCGCAGTCAACATCTCTTGGGTACACCATGTGCAAATAGCCATGGCCCAAGTATGAGCACTGGGTGTGACGGTGACGTTCGATCAACCAAGATTCATTCTCGGCCTCGTGGCGCCACCCCGTCGCTCCTTCCGATCCTGCGATCACGCCAGCAGGGCGAGATCCTCACGGCCGTCCTCGGCGACCCGGGCGTCGAAGTGTCCCTGGCATCCCTGGCCGAACGACTCCATCTCCCCTACCCCTCCGTCCACCGGGAGATCGAGCGGGCTGAGCAGGCCGGTCTGGTGGTGAGCCGGCGGTTGGGGAACCTTCGCCTGGTCCGGGCCAACCCCGATAGCCCGTACTACGCCGGGCTCACCGACGTGCTCCTCAAAGCATTCGGACCTCCGGCCGTCCTCGGCGCCACGCTCGACGAGGTCCCGGGGATCGAGGAAGCGTTCATCTTCGGCTCCTGGGCCGCCCGCTACCACGAACACCAAGGACCCCGCCCGGTCGGCGACATCGACCTCCTCATCCTCGGCGACCCCGACCGCGACACCCTCTACGAAGCCACCGCCCGAGCGGCAGCCCAACTCGGCCGAGAAGTTCAAGTCACCATCCGCAAACCCGGGTGGGTAACCACCGGCACCGGAACATTCCACGACACGGTGACCAGTCGACCGATCGTCACCGTGCCACTCGACCGGGCTGGGCCTCAGGCGTAGAGATCGAGCCGCCCGGACTGCAGAAGCTCCCCCGTCGCGGACAGAACCTCTCCGGCGAGTTGAAGTGCCCAACGAGCATCCTCGTCGGGCTTTTCCGGCCGGGCCGGGTCGAAGTACTGAGACGCATGATCACCGCCCGTCGCCCGCAAGCCCTGACGGGCTGCGGCTCCGGGCGCAGCCTACGATGCGGCAGAGGAACTCAATGTTTGTTGAAATACGCTGCGGGCGAGGAGGTGGCGGTGAAGGCGATGATCGTCAAAGAGTTTCGGCAGATGCGCCGCGACCGCCGGACGATGGCTCTGCTGTTCGTGGTCCCCGTGCTGATGCTCACGGTGTTCGGCTACGCGGCGCGCTTCGACGTCAAGGAGGTCCCGACCGCAGTAGTGGGCGCGCCGTCGCCGGGTCTGCTCCAGGCGCTCGGGCCCGGTTTCAAGGTCGTGGAACGTCGTCCGGGAGGGGACGAAGCGTCGGCGCGCCGGTTGCTGCGCGATTCGAAGGCCCACGTCGCCTTCGTGACGTCGGCCGGAGGAACTGAAGTCCTCATCGACGGGACGGAACTCTTCTCGGCCCAGTCGGCGCTCCGCCGAGTCGGCGGCCTCCCTCAGGCCCGGGTGAGCATCCTCTACAACGCCGACCTCAGCACCGCCACGGTGATGATCCCCGCCATCATCGGGTTCATCCTGCTCTTCGTCGGGCTGTTCATCACCAGTTTGGGGGTTGTGCGGGAACGCGAACAGGGCACGCTGGAACAGTTCGCCATCACCCCCCTGCGACCGGCCGAAGTCATCCTCGGCAAGATCGCCCCCTACTTCGTCATCGCCTTCCTGAACCTCGTTGTGTCCGCAGTTGCGGGACTGGTCGTCTTCGGCGTGCCGTTCCGCGGCTCCCTGTTCCTCTTCGCCGCCTTCGGGCTCGCCTTCCTCTTCGCCGTGCTGGGGTTGGGGGTACTGGTCTCGACGGCTTCCCGCACGCAGGGCGAGGCTGTGCAGCTCGCCATCCTCCTGATCCTGCCGCAGGTCATGGTGTCGGGGATGGTGTTCCCGCTCCAGGCCATGCCGGCGGGGACGCGCTGGCTCGGCTCAATGATGCCGCTGACCTACTTCATCATCGGGATGCGCAGCATCCTGTTGAAAGCAGCCCCCCTCCAGGCCCTGTGGTTCCCGTTGGCCGTGCTCGTCGTCATGGCCGCGGCCGTGTTCGCCCTCGCGGTGCTCCGCTTCCGACGGGAACTGAGCGTCACCGCATGACCTGGGGCACGTCGGCTCTGGTGGTTCGCTTCGGACGGGTTGCCGCCCTCGACCACGTCGACCTCACCATCGAAGCGGGCCGGGTCCATGCGGTGATCGGCGGCGACGGCAGCGGCAAGTCCACGTTGCTCCGGGTCCTGGCCGGCGTTCTCGCAACGGACGGGGGCGAGGTCAGTCGCCCCCCGCCCGGACGGATCGGGTTCGTCTCCCCCGGCGGCGGCGTCTTCCGCGATCTCACCGTGGCCGAGAACCTCGAGTTCGTGGCCCAGGCCTACCGGCTCTCCGACTGGCGTGACCGAGCTGATCACCTCCTCCGCCGGGCCGGGATCGCGGCCCGCACCAACCGGCTCGCCGGACAGCTGTCCGGGGGGGAGCACCGGAAGCTGGCCGGAACCATGGCGCTGCTCCCCAAGCCGGAGCTCCTCGTCCTCGACGAACTCACCACCGGCGTCGATCCGTTCAGCCGCATGGAGCTCGGGCGCCTCGTCACTGACGCCGCGGCCGCGGGAACCGCCGTGGTGGCTGCCACCGCTTACCTCGACGAGGCCGAACGGGCCGAACACGTGGTGCTGCTCCACCGCGGCCGGCGGCTGGCGTCGGGATCACCGCAGTCCATCATCGACAGCGTTCCGGGC
>JAUZEY010000311.1 GCA_030838785.1 Actinomycetota bacterium
AGTGGCGCTGGCCGTGGCGGCGACGGGCGCGACGCCGGCCAGCGCTGGGGCGAACCGGCCCTCCTATGTCAGGGGCTGCAAGATCGATTCGGTCTTCGCCGGCGCCCGGACGTGCACCTACACCTTCCGGTACTCGCAGACCGTCGAAACGTTCGTGGTGCCCCCGACGACCGAGCCCGTCCAGATCACGGCGGTGGGGGCACCGGGGGCGGGAGACCGCGGCTACCGGTCGCGAGGCGCACAGGTGACCGGTTCGTTCCCGAACCTCGGCGGGATGCCCATCTCCGTCGCCGTGGGCGGCGAAGGGTGGTTCGACGGGTACAACGGCGGCGGGCCCGGGGGCGGTGGCGGGGCCTCCGACGTGCGGCTGGGGGTCCCCGATCTGGCGCACCGCATCATGGTCGCGGCGGGCGGCGGAGGCTGGGGGGAGGAAGTCGTCTTCGACGAGCAGGCCGGCGTGGAGCGCCTCATGCTCATCAAGGGCGGTGACGCCGGTCTCCCTGGTTCCGGTTCCGGGGGCCAGCCCGGCACCGCCACCGCCGGAGGGATCGGCGGCGGCACGCAGTGGGCCCAGGGCCAGCCGGGAAGGATCGGCCGGGGCGGCGCCGGCGCTCCCGGCATCAACGGGGGAGGTGGCGGAGGCCTCTACGGCGGCGGAGGCGGTGGCGGTTGCTCGGGCTACGACGCCGACGGATCCCTGTGCCCCGACTCGCAACCGGGAAGCGGCGGAGGAGGCTCCTCCCTGATACCCCGGGGCGGGACCTCAGCCGTCAGCGACGACTTCGAACCGAGGGTCATCATCACCGTGCTGCAGTACGCCCCCTGGCCCGTTCCGTGACCCCCCCCGGACCCGTCCTGTCGGCGACCACGGGGCGAACGCCGTCAGGGGACGAACGGCCAGACTCCGTTCGCGAACCGGACCGCGTAGAACCCACGGTCCTGGTCGGTGAACCAGATCTCGCCCCGCTCGGGGATGATCCTCGGCTGGGCCGACGTGTACCCGGCGTAGGTTCCGCCGAACGACCCCGGGAGGACGCGCCCGTCGCCGCCGGGGTTGAAGTAGGCGATCTCCCTCGGGTGGCGGACGTCGCGGATGTCGAACACCCGCAGGCCGGACTGGAACTCCGAGCAGGCCACGATCGTCGGGTCGACGGGCCGGTCGATGCTGCAGTAGTGGGCGTCGTAGCCGAAGGTTCCGGGGATCAGGCCGTTGTTCTCCTTCGGGGGTCGGCGGGTGTCGCGGTTCGCCGTGTCGAGGTTCTCCGGCATCTGGATCTCGGTCTTCAACTTGGTCAGCACCCGGGGCCGGCGCTCGTCGGCGATGTCGATGATGCGGGCCCCGCCCTGGCTCAACTCGTCGACGAACACGACGTAGGGGTGGCCCCCGCTGGTGAACGGGATGGCGTGCTGGCCGGCCTGGCCGTCCGTCCACAGCGCCGTACCGACCAGGCGCACCTGGGGTCGGGGCTGGCGGCTCTGGATCTCGCTCACGTCGTGGATCCCGAGGCCGTTGCCGGCGGTCGAGTTCGCCCGGCCGTCGACGAAGCTGGTGGCGACGTCGGGGTTCATGTGGGCCAGGTAGAGGCGCCGGCCGTCGTCGCTGACCCCGAGGCCGTGGATCGCCGACGGGACGGAGAAGGCGGTGATCGGCTTCGGGGCGGCCGGGTCGGCGACGTCGATGGCCGTCACCAGGGAGTTGATCCCGGTGCCGTAGTACGTCTTACCGTCCGGCGCCCACCCGCCCTCGTGGCCGAGGCCGTTGACCGGGACGCTGGCCAGGAGCTTGGGATGGGCGCAGTCGCCCTTCACGTCGTAGACGTCGAAGAACGCCGCCCCCTGGGCGTCGGCCACGAAGACCCCGGCCAGCAGGCCCCGGGCCTCGTTGACCTTGAGCGACTCCCAGGGGTCGATCATGGCCCCGGTGGTCAGGTTGGTGGAGTACCGCGGCCGGGCGGGGTCGGAGACGTCGACCACGACCGTCCCCCGCCGCTGCTGCGTTCCGAGGTAGCGGGTGTCGTAGTAGGCGCAGTGGTCGTACCACGTCATCTGCCACTCGGCGCCCTCGAACCCGTCGGACGGGCCGTAGCGGCCGACGAGGTCGAGGTTGCAGGAGTAGCCCTGCGACGACCGGCCGCTCTCCCGGTCGGCCCGCGGCACCTGGCCCTGGAGGCCGGTTTCGGGGCTCGACCCCGGCCCGCACTGCGCCCGGGGCAGCGGCCCCTCGAACACCGTCCGCGGCGGCGGGCCCGGCGGCCGGGCGAAGGCCGCCGATCCCGGCAGCGCCAGCAGACCCAGCACACCCACACCGATCACGGCCAGGCGGTGACGCCTCGTCATTGCTTCCCCTCCCCCAAGGGTTTCGACCGCAACCGGATCAGACCGCGGCCCTCTCCAGGACGTGGACACCGCAGGCCGAACCGAGGCCGATCACGTGGGCCAGGCCGACCTTGGCGTTGTCGATCTGGCGGTCGCCGGCCTCGCCCCGGAGGTGGTGGCAGACCTCCCAGATGTTGGCGATGCCGGTGGCGGCGATGGGGTGGCCCTTCGATTCCAGCCCGCCCGACACGTTGACCGGCGTCGTGCCGTCGCGCCACGTGGCGCCCGACTCGAAGAAGTCGACCGCCCCGCCCTCCTTGCACAGCATGAGGTTGTCGTAGTGGACGAGCTCGGCGGTGGCGAAGCAGTCGTGGAGCTCGACGAGATCGAGGTCCTCGGGACCGATGCCGGCCTGCTCGTAGGCCTGCACCGCGGCGTTGCGGGTCAGGGTGTTGACGTTGGGAAGGACCTGGCAGGCCTCCTCCCAGGGGTCGGTGGTCAGCACCGACGCCGAGATCTTGACCGCCCGGCGCTGCTGCTCCAGCGACAGCGTCTTGAGCTTCGACCCGCTCACCACCACCGCCGCGGCGGCGCCGTCGCAGTTGGCCGAGCACATCGACCGGGTGTTGGGGTAGGCGATCATCACGTCGTTCATGATCTCGTCGACCGTGAAGCGCTTCTGGTAGGCGGCCAGCGGGTTGAGCGTCGAGTGGGCGTGGTTCTTCTCCGCGATGCGGGCGAACAACTCGAAGCTGGTCCCGCCGTAGCGGTGGCCGTACTCCATGCCGATCTGGGCGAACACCCCGGGCATGGTCTCGGTACCGATGCGCCCGTCCACCGAGGCGACGGCGCCGTAGCGTCCCTGCGGCGTCCAGGTGTCGGCGTCCGCCTTGCGGTCCTTCCCGGCCAGGAGCCCGGCGCCGGCCAGCTTCTCCACCCCGACGGCGAGGCCGAAGTCGCACTCCCCCGCCTTCACCGCCATCACCGCCGTCCGCAGCGCGGTGGCGCCGGTGGCGCAGGCGTTGGCCACGTTGTAGACCGGGATGCCGGTCTGGCCGATCTGCTTCTGGAGCTGCTGGCCCACCCCGAGCCCGCCGCCCAGCAGGTTCCCGGCGGCCAGGACGCCCATGTCCTTCATCTTCACGCCGGCGTCGCCCAGCGCCCCGAGCGCGGCGTCGGCGGCGAGGTCGACCACGTCCTTGTCCGGGTGCTTCCCGAACCTGGTCATGGTGATGCCGAGGATCCACACGCCGTCAGCGTTGGGCACGGGAGCTCCTTCTTCAGTTCGAGAGGGGTTCGAAGCCGAAGCCGACGGCCTCGGTGCCGGCGCTGTCGGTGCCGAGGGGGTAGGTGGCCAACCGGACCTTCATCCCGAGCGACACGTGCTCCGGGTCGGGATCGACGTTGATGAGGTTGCCCCGCACGCTGGTGCCCTCGCAGTCGACCAGCGCGGCCACGAAGGGGACGGGGATGCCGGGGGCGGCGAAGGCCACGATCGAAAAGGCCTTGACCTCGCCCGAGGTGGCCACGGGCACCTTGGCGAAGTCGGTGCCGGCACACTCGGCGTTGGCGCAGGCGTTTCGGCGGTCGAAGTACCGCGCACCGCACCCCGCACACTCGTTGGCCACCAGGTGAGCTCGGTACTGGGGGACACCCCCTTCCCCGGGTCCGTCCAGGACGAGGTAGTCGACGATCGGGACCGGATTCGCCATGCGGAGGCCTCCTGGGCGGGGCGGACGGGCCCGAGCGTAGGCGCCCCCTCCGGCGTCGCACCACCTCGGAACCTGAGAGCTAGCCCATATGATCGAGCGAATGGCGGGCGACGAGCAGGGCGAGGAGCAGAAGGTCAGCGTCCAGCTCGCGGAGTGGTTCGGCAGCTCGCGCAAGAAGACGCTGGGCGATCTCGTGGAGACCTTCGGGCCCCGGAGCTTCGCCATCCTCTTCGTGGTACTGATGGCACTCCCCGCCCTGCCGCTCCCGACCGGCGCGGTCAGCCACGTGCTGGAGATCCTCACCATGCTGCTGGCCCTGGAGCTGATGGTGGGGCGGACGGAGGTGTGGATTCCCCGGCGCTTCCAGGACCGGGAGCTGAAGGGCCTCTCCGGCCCGAAGTTCAGCCAGGCGCTCGTCAAGCGGATCCGCTGGTTCGAGAGGTTCTCCAGGCCCCGGATGGCGGGACTGCTCCAGAACCGTCTCATGAACATGGCCTTCGGCGCGGCCGTGTTCGGCCTCGCCCTCACCGCCTTCCTGTCACCGCCGTTCTCGGGCCTCGACACGCTCCCCTCACTGGGAGTGGTGGTGCTCAGCCTCGGTGTCCTCCTGGGTGACATCGTGATCGCCGCCGTCGGGCTCACCATCGGGGTGCTCGGGGTCGTGGTGGTGATCGGGCTCGGGAAGGCGATCACGAAGCTGTTCCAGCACTGAGAACGTCCGGACGAGACGAGAGGAGATGGAATGGGGATCTACGGCGAGCAGGTGCTGCCCCGCATCATCAACGTCGCCTGCGGCCTCAAGCCCCTCCGGCGGTTGCGGGGCCGGGTCTGCCAGGGGCTACCCCTCGGCGTCGCCGTCGCGCCCCGGCCGCTCACGTCCTGACCGTCTGGGGACGAATCGTCCCGGTTTTGCGGCACGATTCGTCCCCGGAAGCTGGTCGGGGCCCCCGGCTCAGGACGGCGGGGCGGAGGAGATCAGGTCGCCCCGCACCACGTAGCGCTGGGCGGCGCTGTGCTTCGGGTGGCAGGCGAAGATCGT
>JAUZEY010000315.1 GCA_030838785.1 Actinomycetota bacterium
AAAGACAGGGTCGCCCATCAGCTCGTAGACCGGGTCGCCCGTCCAGAACATGGGGAGGCGCACCGTGCGGTAGCCGTCCCGGATTTCCCGTCGCTCGGCCACGAGGTCCCGGGCGTCGGCTGGCGGCGGGCCCAGGATCTCCGGCGCGGTGAGGTAGAACACGTCGTCCGGCTCGGCCAGCACCTCGTCGGCGGCCAGAAGTTGCCCGATGCGCCGGGCGGCCGCCCGGGCGACGTCGAGGCTCTGGAGGAAGGCGACCTTCCCCACGCCCCGCAAGGGGAGGTAGCGCCCGGCCAGACCGAGGACGAGCTTGGCCTGGGCCCGGCCGGCGGCGCCAGGCATCGCCGCCAGTAGCTTCGCCTCCGCCTCCTGCCGGGCGGCGGCCCGGCCGGCCTCCACCGCCGCCGGGCTGGCGCCGTCGTCCATCGAACGGTACCCGTCCACGATCTTGCGCAGCGGCGCCGGATCCTCCCGCCACGACACACCGGACAGCTCACCCTCGAAGGGGCCGTGGTAGCCGTGGCGGGCGACGAACTGCTCCAGGGAGAGCCGGTCCCGCGACACCTCCCACAGGTCGCCGATGACCGCCGTCTCCTCGTGGGAGCCGTGGCCGCTCATCAGGGCGGCGTGGTCGACGCCGGCTTTGGCGGCCAGCAGCGAGAGCTGGTCGTAGACCAATTGGATGCCGCAGGTGATGGCCGTCGCCTGCAGGGTCAGGTTGGTGGTGAACCGGTCGATGCCGGCCTGCAGTTGGGCCCGGGCGCCGGTCAGGTCGAGCTTCGGGGTGCGGGCCACCTCGTCCGCCCACCACGGCCCCGTCGTGGCCCGGGCCCGGCGGATGAGCGACGGCACCCGCAGGAACGTCGGCGGGAACTTGACGGCGATGACGGGGTAGCGCCGCTTCGACGGCCGGCTGACGAAGCTGTCGGGCACGAAGCCGAACACCTGCCGCCCGAGCGCCTCGCCCGACGTGCCGGGCACGAGGTCACCCATCTCGCACATGAAGTCGACCCGCAGCGCCACCCGGCCGTAGAACACGTTGAGGATCCGGTCCTCCGGCCGCTCCGGCATCGCCGTCTTCGATTTGGGGATGGCCCCCATGGCGTAGAACGGCACCCGGCCGCCGACCTCACCCGCCGGCGACCAGACGCTCCAGCCGAGCGGCGAGACGGGGCCCGGCACCGCTTCCGACAGGTTGACCGTGCTCCACGACGAGTGCGGCGCCGACGGGCCGTGGATCGGGTTGGGGGTGGTGACGACCATGGGCGGTCATCGTAGAGCCCGCGCTGAACGGCGGCTCAGCGTCCCGCCGGGGGTCAGGGATGGCGTTGCGCCCCGTCCCTGACATCCACTATCGTGAATGGTTGTCTCCTATCCGCTACGCCCGGGGGTCGAGGGATGGCCGGAACCGCAGTGGTGCCCTTGGAACCGGACGGGCGGCTGCCGGCCGCCGCGCCGGGTGTCGATCTCGCCGGCCTGCGGGCGCTGGCCCTGGGTCGGGCGCAGTTGCGCCGCCGAGCCGTCGCCGACCCGGCGCCCGCCCTCGATGCCGACGATCCGGCCCAGGCCGGTCCGAAGGCCCCCCGGGCACTGCTCGAGCCGCTGACCAGCTGGTGCTGACGGCGCCCGCCTCTAGCCGACCCGCAGGATCAGGATGGCGAAGATCAGGGCTACCGCGCCGATCAGGTCCATCGAAGAGGTGACCATCGGGATGCCGTGGTTGTCGGGGTCCAGGCCGAGGCGGTAGGCGGCGATGGCTCCGTAGTAGGTGATGGCCACGCAGGCGGTCGTGGCCAGCAGGCCGCCGATCAGCGAGATCCCGATCATGCGGACGGGCCCCGGGCTGGCGAGCCCGAGGAGCAGGCTCACGAGATCGGACGAGATCGCCACCAGCGTGAACACCGGCACGGCGAAGACGGCGATGAGCCGGAAGTCGGCCCAGGCGGCCCGGGCGGGACGGGGCGTCGGCTCGATGAGGCCGAGGTGCAGCTTGGACGACAGGCGGGAGGCGAGGATCCCGCCCAGGGCGCCGGTGTCCTCCAGGAACGGCGGCACGAGCACCAGTAGCGCCGGCAGGGTGGTGAAGGCGGCGAGGCGCTTCTCGATCGTGATGCCGGCCACGATGTCGATCGCCCCGGCCACGAGGAGGATCGGCAGCGACTCGGCCACGATCCGCTTGAGCAGCGGCAGGCCCGAGCGGAGCACGCCGACGAGGCTGGCCACGGCCAGGCCGGCGGTGAGGGCGCCGAGGGCGGGGGAGAGGAACCGGACCCGAACGCAGTAGGTGGCCAGGAACAGCGACGGCAGCGTCACCATGTCGCCGGCGGCGGTGATGACCGGGGCGGCCACGCTGTCCATGTCCCAGCCGTAACGGGCCGACCCTGCCGCCACGCCGACCGTGATGACCAGGACGACCGCCGAGGAGATCACCCCGCCGACCATCGAGATCACCACGAAGTCGAGCAGCGAGATCGAGTGGAGGTCGAAGGCGACGGCGATCGACTTGGCCAGCGCCGCCAGGGCCAGGGAGATGGCGAAGGTCAGCGTGAGGGCGGCCAGCAGGTTCTGGCCGACGACGGTGGAGCGGCGCCGCGACAGGGTGAACGTGCCGGTGTGGAGGGCGGTGCCGAGCCGGCTGCCCAGCGCCCCGAAGATGTTGCCCCGCATGCCGATGGCCGCCGGGATCAGCACCAGCAGGCCGGGGAGCTGCTCCAGTGTGTGCTGGATGGCGCCGAGGGTCACGCCGGCGAGGAGGTCGCCGCCGGACGAGATGAGCAGGGCGTAGAAGCCCTGCCGGGCGCTCTGCGGGTCAGGCCCGACCAGGGCGTGCGCCAGCCGCGCCAGCCGCCCCCGTATGGGGCCCACGACTCGGAGGCTCCTGCAGCGGCTGGACGCGGATCATCGCCCCGATGCTACCGACCCGGTCCGTGATCCCGGTCATCACCCGACCCGTTCGGCCGGCACCCCGGGGATTCACCGGCCTTCCCCGAGCCGCACCAATTTCCGTCATCGTTCTGGAACATTCCCTTTGGTGACGGACGGCCGTTGCCGCCCGATGTGCTCTACAGCGTTGCCATTCGAGTCGCCGTCATATTCCGGGGGATACCCCCCGAACCCCCGGGGAGGAGATTCCGGTGTTGTCGAGACGCATCCGGCGGGGCCTGGCCATCACCACCGTGTTCATGGCCGTGGTCTGCGTCCCCGCCGCCCCCGCCCTCGCCGACACCTCCGCCGCCGACCCCGGCGCCGGCACCGAGACGACCTCGACGACGCTGTCTCCCGATCCCAACACGACCACGACCGATCCGTCTTCCACCACCACCACCACCACCACCACCACGGCGCCGGTCGACACCACCGGTTCCGGCGCCCCGACCTCCTCCGACACCTCCTCTTCCTCCACCTCCTCGACCACCACGACCACCAGCGGGCCGGAGCCCGGCACGGGAACGACCTCCCCCACGTCCCCATCCCCCCGGGGCTCCGGTCACACGACCAGCACCACCCGGCCGTCGCCCACCCCCACGACCGCGCCGGATCTGACCACCACCACCGTTCCGGCCCCCTCCCCGACCGGGGCGGTGGTGGTCACAGATTCCACTGGAGGCGCGGCGCCCGGTAACGGCGACGCCGCGGCCGGTCCCTCAGCCGACACCGGCGGCTCCCCCCAGGCCAAGACCCCCCCCGACCACAGCGCGGCCGCAGCCAAGGATTCCGGTTCCGGCGCCGCCGCCACGGCCGGCACGGCTCCCGCCAGCAACTGGTTCGACGCCTCGGCCCTCGGCGGCCTCCTCGGCGTCGGCCCCGACCCCACCCTGGCCTCGCCATCGGCAAGTGGTCCAGGGGCCGCCCCGGCTACGGCCGGCGCTCCCCCCTCCGCCGTCGAACTGGCCCTCGCCGCGCAGGACCACCGCTCGTCCCCCTCGTCGGTGGTCCTGCTCGGCGCGAGCCTCCTGATCCTGCTGGCGCTGGCCGGCGGCGTCGCCGTCCGCTGGTGGGTCGGGCGCTCGGACCGCTACTGGCCCGCCTGATCCCCTCCGCTCGACCGCCCGCCTCCTTCCCCCGGGAGGCGGCTGTCCTCCCCCCGACCCGCTCGCCTCCTTCCCCCCGGGGAGGCGGCCCCTCCTTCCAGGAGCACTCCGTGTCCCAGCGCCCCGGCCGCAACGCGGCCTTCACGGCCCGCGTCCGCGCCGGCCGCCGCCTCCCCGCCTGCCTTGGCCGCCGCCTCTCGTCGCCGCGGCTCGTCGCCCTGCTGGCCGGCGTGGCGCTCCTGGCCGGCGGCTTTGCCGGCGCCCTCCCCCGGGCGGCGGCGGCGGTCAACGACGCTCCCGACGAGTCGTGGGTGGCCAACGGCGACGTCAACAGCGTCTTCTCGGCCGGCGGCCGGGTCTATCTCGGCGGCGACTTCGACCAGGTCGGGCCGAGCACCGGCTCCGGCGTGCCGCTCGACCCGTCCACCGGAGCGCTGGCCGCCACGTTCCCCAAGGTGAACGGCCCGGTGTACACGGCGGTGCCCGACGGCGCCGGCGGCTGGTACATCGGCGGCAGCTTCACCCGGGTCGGCGACATCTCCCGCCAGAACGCGGCCCGGGTGTTGGCCGACGGCACGGTCGGGGGCTGGAACCCCAACACCGACCTGGCCGTGCGGGCCATCGTCCTGGCCCGGGGTCCGGGGGCCAACATGGCCTGGATCGGCGGCGACTTCACCGTCCTCAACCGGAGCAGCGTTCCGGTCGCCGCCGGCGGCCTGGCCGCCACCAACCTCTTCAGCGGTGCGGCGCTGTGGGGCGTGGCGACCCCGAGCACCGGTGCGGTGCTGGCCCTGGCCCTCTCTGGCGACGGGTCCCGCCTCCTGGCGGCCGGCGACTTCACCGCCCTCGGCGGGGCGCTGCGGTCGCGCCTCGCCGCCGTCGACCCCGTCAGCGGCGCCATCGACGCCGGCTTCAACCCTGGGGCCGACGACACCGTCCGGGCCCTGGCCATCGCCCCGGACGGGCGGGTGTTCGCCGGCGGCGACTTCACCCGCATCGCCGGTCGCGCCCAGGCCCACCTCGCCGCCCTCGCCGCCACCGGCGCCGCCGACCCCGCCTGGCAGGCCGACGCCGACGGGCCCGTCGACGTTGTGGCGCTGTCCGCCGACGGCGGCCGCCTCTACGCCGGCGGCGCCTTCACCCGGGCCGGCGGTGCCCCCCGCCGAGGGCTGGCGGCGCTGTCGACCGGCGGCGCCGGCGCCGTCGACCCGGCCTGGGACCCCGCCACCACCGGCGGGCTGGCCGCGGTCGAGATCCGGGCCGTCGCCCTGTCACCCGACGGGACCCGCCTCTACGCCGGCGGCGGCGACGACAACGACAACCCGGCCCTGCTCGGCGCCCCCCGCCGCCTGCTGGTGGCCGTCGACGCCTCCACCGGCGCCGTCGACCTCGCCTTCGACCCCCGCCCGGCGGCGGCCACCATGACCCTGGCCGCCTCGGCCGGCGCGGTCTACGCCGGGGGCCAGTTCACCAGCGTCAACGGCCGGGTCCGCCACAACCTGGCCGCCCTCGACGCCGGCACCGGCGTCCTCGACACCGGGTTCGTGGCCGACACCGACGGCGTCGTCGACGCCGTGGTGGCCGACGGCGCCGGGGTCTACGCCGGCGGCGTCTTCAGCACCGTCAACGGCGTCAGCCGCCGTCGCCTGGCCCGTCTCGACCCCACTACCGGCGCCGTGGCCGCGGCCTGGCAGGCGCCGGCCAGCGCCGACGTCCAGAGCCTCGCCCTGGCCGGCCCCCGCCTCTACGTCGGCGGCACCTTCACCACCCTCGGCGGCCTGTCCCGCAACCGCCTGGCCGCCGTCACCACCGACACCGGGGCGGTCGAGGCCTGGAATCCGAACCTGGATTCGGGCATCCACCGCATCCGGCTGTCACCGGACCAGGCGCTGGTCTACATCGCCGGCGACTTCACCGCCGTCGGCTCGGCCCCCCGGTCCCGCCTGGCCGCCGTCGACGCCACCACCGGCCTGGCCACCGGCTGGTACCCCAGAGTGGCGGTGCCGCTGACGTCCCTGGCCCTGTCCGGCGACGCGTCGCTGGCCTTCGTCGCCACCCGGGGCGGCAACCAGACCGGCAACCGCCTCCAGGCCTGGAGCACCACCAGCGGCGCCCTCGTCTGGGACCGGCCCGGCGACGGCGACTTCCAGGCCGTCGACACCAGCGCCGCCTTCGTCTACACCGGCGGCCACTTCACGACTGTGGCCGGCCAGGTGCGGGGCCATCTCGCCGCCTTCGACCAGCGGACGGGCGCCATCACGGCCTGGGCGCCGACGATCAGCGGCGTGCACGGCGTCCTCGACCTCCAGGTCACGGCCGGGGCCATTCTCGTGGCCGGGCAGTTCCACAAGGTCAGCGGCGTCGTGGCCCAGGGGATCGCCCGCTTCGCCTCCGACGACCCGACGACCACCACGACGGGCCCCGGCCTCCCACCGACGACGGCTCCGCCCACGACGCAGCCGGGCGGCCTCCCCCCGACCACCGCTCCGCCCGGCGGCGGCGCCCCGCCGACGACCGCCCCGGGCGGCCTGGGCCGGGCCTCGACCCGTTCTGGCTACTGGATGGTCGGCGCCGGTGGCACCGTCTACGCCTTCGGCGACGCTTCCTGGCTCGGCAATGCCCCCGTGCCGGCCGGCACCACGGCCGTCGACCTCGAGCCGACCCCGTCGGGCCACGGCTACTGGGTCGTGGACGGGCGGGGCGCGGTGACGCCCCTCGGCGACGCCACCCGCCTCGGCGGCGTGACCGGCGGGCTGGCGGCGGGGGAGACGGTCACGAGCCTGTCGGCGACCACGACCGGCCGGGGCTACTGGATCTTCACCACCCGGGGCCGGGTCCTGCCCTTCGGCGACGCCGTCTCCTACGGCGACATGGCCAAGGTGCCCCTCAACGGGCCCGTCCTCGACTCGATCCCGACGACCACCGGCCGGGGCTATTACATGGTGGCCTCCGACGGCGGCATCTTCGCCTTCGGCGACGCCCATTTCCAGGGCTCGATGGGCGGGAAGAAGCTGAACGCCGCGGTCCAGTCGCTGGTCCCCGACGGCGACGGCGCCGGCTACTGGCTCGTCGCCTCCGACGGCGGCATCTTCGCCTTCGACGCCCCGTTCCGGGGTTCGATGGGGGACCGGAAGCTCAACCGGCCGGTGACCGGCATGGTCCGCTTCGGTGACGGGTACCTCATGGTCGGTGAGGACGGCGGAATCTTCAACTTCTCCAGCGGCGCCTTCGCGGGGTCGCTGGGCGCGAACCCGCCCGCCCGGCCCGTGGTGTCGGTGGCCGCCCTGTAGCCGGAGGGGCCGCCGCCTGCCGCCGGCTTGCCGGCTGTGACGCTGACCGGCTCCGGCGCGCCCACGTTCCGGCGTTCGTTTCCCGGGATACTGCGGAAAGGGAACGCCGGTTGCGCGTTCGGGCGGGCCGGCCGGTGAGGGCGCGCCGCTTCTCGCTGGACGGGCGGGCCGCCGAATTGCGGGTGGTGCTCGACCGCACCCGGGAGGTCGTGATCCTGGCCGCCGTCATCGGCGTCGTCACCGGCCTCGGCGTGGCCGCCTTCGAGCGGATCACGGCCGGCTGGATCTTCGGCTGGGTCACCCGCCTGCCGGGCTGGGCGGAGCTGCTCGGCCCGCCGGTCGGCCTGGCCGGGGCGGCGCTGGCCCTGCGCTGCCTGGCCGGCGGGGCGGGGCCGGCCACCGCCGACGAGTACATCAAGGCCGTCGTCGATCCCGAGGCCGGCTTCTCGCTCCGGCCCGTCCTCGGCCGGCTGGTGGCGGCCGTCGCTACCCTCGGCGGCGGCGCGGCGATGGGCTTCGAGGGCCCGTCCATCTACATCGGCGCCAGCGTCGGTGCCGTGCTGCACCGCCGGCTGCGGCGCCGCCTGTGGGGTATCGACCGCAACACCGCGCTCATCGCCGGGGCGGCGGCCGGTGTCGCCGCCATCTTCAAGGCGCCGGCCACCGGCGCCGTGTTCGCGCTCGAGGTCCCCTATCAGGACGACCTGGCCAGCAACGCCCTGCTCCCGGCGCTGGTCGGCGCGGCCACCGGTTACGCCGCCTTCGCCGCCATCAACGGCACCGATCCGCTGATCCCGGTCGGCGGCGCGCCTCCGATCGACCTGCGCGACCTCCTCGGCGCCGCCGCGCTCGGCATTGCCTGCGGCATCGGGGCCCGGGTGTTCGCCTTCCTGCTCCGGAGCGCCAAGGCGCTCGGGGCTCGCCTCGTTCCCTGGCAACGTGTCCTGCTCGGCGGGGTCGTGCTGGCCGGGCTGGTCGTCGCCTCCCGGGCCGCCTTCGACGGACGGGCCTTCAGCCTCGGGCCGGGCTACCGGGCGGTGGAGTGGGCCCTCGACCCACACCGCTCGCTGGCCGCGGTGGCCCTGCTGGCCACGATCCGGGTGGTGGCCACGACGGCCAGCGTGGCCGGCGGCGGAGTCGGCGGGCTGTTCGTGCCGCTGGTGGTGCAGGGGGCGCTGACCGGCCGCCTCATCGCCGGCGCGGTCGGAGGGGCGAACGAATCGCTCTATGTCGTGCTCGGGATCGCCGCCTTCCTCGGCGCCGGCTACCGCGTGCCGCTGGCGGCGGTGATGTTCGTGGCCGAGGCGACGGGCCGGCCGGGCTTCGTCGTACCCGGGCTGCTGGCCGCCGTTGTGGCCCAGCTCGTGATGGGCAACGCGTCGGTGTCGCCCTACCAGCGGCGCCGGCGGTTGGGCCACGTGGAGGAACGGGCCCACCTCCCGATCGAATCGGTCGTCGTGACCGACGTGGCCACCGCCCGGAGCGACGAGACCCTCAGCGGGTTCTTCGCGGCCCACGTCGCCGTGGCCCGCCGGCGGGCCGTGCCGGTGCTCGACGCCGACGACCGCTACGAGGCGATGGTGTTCCTCCACGACGTCCTCGCCGTCGATCCCGGCCAGTGGCCGACGACGACCGTCGCCGACGTGATGCGGGCCGACGCCCCCGTCGGCCGGCCCGACTGGACCGTCGGCCAGGCGCTGGCCGCCATGCTGGGCGCCGAGGTCGACCATCTCCCCGTCGTGGGCGACGACGGCTCGCTGCGGGGCGTGGCGGCCACGGCCGACATCCTCGACCTCGACGACCTCCTCGCCCGGCTCGACCAGCGGCGCGACCGGCACTGAGCGCCGGCGCCCGCCGCTCGCCGAGCCTTCAAACGCGCTCCGGGCCAGTCCCCGGCCCACTGGCGAGCCACCTGACCCGCCCACCGTTGCGCTTCACGGTGCTCGGGTCGCCACGGTGAGGCGGCCGGCACGGACGGTGGCGGCCACCATCGCCGCCGAGGGGGTGCGGAGGGCCTCCTCCAACGGGGCGGCGAGCAGGCACAGGTCGGCGGGGGCGCCGGGGGCGACCCGGCGGGGTGGGGCGCCGGGGGCGCCGGCCGGCCCGAGGAACAGGTCGAGGGCCCTCCGGGGGTCGAGCCGTTCGTCGGCGCCGAGAATCTCGCCGGACGGCGTCCGGCGCGTCATCGCGGCGGCGATGGCCTGCCAGGGGTCGGCCGGTCCGAAGGGGGCGTCGGTGCTGCCGCCGACGGCGATACCGGACCGGAGAAGCCCGGCGCAGGGCCAGAGGTGGGGGCGGTCGTCGGGGTCGACGTCGGCCAGGTAGTCGTCGCCCCGCTCGGCGACGAACGCCGGCTGGGTCACGACGGTCAGGCCGTGAGCGGCGATGCGGACCGCTTCGGACGGGTGCACCACGGCGCCGTGCTCGACGCGGTCGCCCACCCGGGACCCGGCGTCGTCCCATGCTGCCAGCGCCAGGAGCAACCCGACCCGGGTGACGCAGTGAACGGCCACCGGCCGATGTCGCCGGTGGGCGCCGGCGATGGCCGCGGTGAGATCGCCGAGGCCGGGCAGGCGGTGGTCGGCGACGACCAGCTTGACCGGCCCCCGCTCGAGGCCCGGCCCGGCGCCGGGATCGAGGCCGGGCCCACCGGTGACGACGACCTGTTGCGGCAGCGTCCCGTCGGCCACGGCGGCGGCCAACAGCGCGAGGTCCTCGGCCCGCTCCGTGGGCGTGGCATCGGTGACGCCCGTCACGCCGTAGTCCGCCAGCATCCGCCCGACCGCCCCGAGGTCGAGCGGCGGGCGGGGAACCCGCTCCCCGAGCCACGCATCGAGCCCGTACAACCGCCCGGTCGGTTCCCCATCACCCGCCCGTTCGAGCCCCGCCGGCACGTCACCGCCTCGCTCCATTCGGACGGAAGGACCACCCCGTCGGTCGGCGCCGCCCGTCGCCTCCCAGCCGCGGCGCCCGGATCCGTCGTGACTCAGGCCGAGGACTGCCAGCGCGGCCGAGTTCACGACCCACATCGCCCCACCCCGGTGCTGCACCCGAACGGGACGGGCCGGGACGATC
>JAUZEY010000318.1 GCA_030838785.1 Actinomycetota bacterium
ATCATCACGCCGTGAATCCCATTGGCATAGAGGACGGGTTGCTTGATGGCTTCCAGGTTCGATCGGACCTGCTCGAACGCACCGCCATGATCTTCCCGATCGCCTCGAGCACTGCAGCGTGGCCGTCTGTCCGCGGCCAGAGCCGGAAGCTCGCAATCGCTCGCGTCCACGACAACGACTCTGCTCCGCCGCTGGCGAACGCCTACTGAACGGGCTACGCGTCGGCGAGCCTGGCCCGCCTCTGCGACGTCGTCGCCGCCCTCGGCGTCGACGTCCACGAGGTCGTCTCCCTGCCCAGCACCGACGCGGCGTAAGAAGCTTCGCTCAGCGAACTCACCGACTCTCCGCCCCGCCAGTCCGAGCCAGCTTCACAAGCAGAGGACCAGCGCGCCGCAGCCCGTTCGACGTGATCCGGCCAACCCGACTCTCCTTGATCAACTCGTCCATGACTCGTGTGAACCGTTCGGGCGTCAGCCATCCGCCCCCCGGAGCACGGAACACGAGATCGTCATCAGCCCGCGCTGCGTCGCCGGCAATCTCGGCGTCTTGGCGTTTCCGGTGCTCGAGGAGCATCCCAGTCAGCGACGGCGGAAGAGGGACCGTGCGACGGTCGCGATCGGGCACCGGATTCAACCGCGCCCGGCCACCCTCGACCAATAGCTGCTGAGCGACCCTCACACGACCGGCATCGAAGTCGAGGTCCGACCAACGCAGACCCAGCAGCTCCCCACGCCGAAAGCCGATGGCGACGGCAAGATGGAACGCCGGGCCGAGGCGATGGCCGCCGGCGGTGGCCAGAAAGCGGCGGACCTCGTCCGCCGTCCAGACACCGCCCTCCCGACGCGTCGCATCGGGGGCGTGCGTCGGCTTCACCGGGTTGTCGGCCAGGAAGCCGCGATCGACGGCGTCGGCGCAAGCCATCGAGAGCACCTTGCGGACCAGCCGCACCGAGGTGGGCGACAGCGACCGCCCGCCGTCTTGTCGCCCGGCGCTGCCGAGGCGGCGGAGCCACCGGTCGAGCACCTTCGGCTCGAGCTCGGCGAGCTGGGACTGGCCGAGCTCGGGCAGGATGTGCCGGCGCACCGCCCAGGCGTACTGGTCGAACGTGGACCGGTCCACCTCCGCCTGCTTGGCCGGGAGCCAGATCAGCTTGAGGAAACCGGCCACGGTCTTGCGATCGCCACCCCCCTGACCGGCCAGGGCCTCCGCCAGCGCCGCCTCGGCCTCCTCTCGCGACCCGAAACCCGCTACCTGCCTCTGGTTGCGGCCCCCGCCGGACCCCGACCGGAGATCGATGCGGTACGCCCACGTCCCGCCCACCGTCCGTGGGGCACGGATCCCACCCTTCATGTCCCCATGGTACGAAGTTGGCCGTGAGCAACACGTGAGCAATCCGTGGACACTCGGGACGCGAAGAAGGGGCCTCGCCCTCGCGAAACCCCCTCTGACCTGCTCTTTCTCTGTCGGGCTGGGGAGATTTGAACTCCCGACCTCTTGACCCCCAGTCAAGCGCGCTAACCAAGCTGCGCCACAGCCCGTGAACGGGGGCAGTCTAGTACGTGGCTCCAGGCTGCCCCCCTCGGGCGGGCGCCGACCAGGGGGCGGTCAGAAGCGGTGGACCACCCATTCCACACCCTGGAGGAAGCGGTAGCCGAGGTAGACGACCATGGCCGCCCCGAGGAACTTCAGGTGCCGGGGGACGGGCGGGAGCTCCTCCCCGGCGGCGGGGCCGGGACCCCGCTCTGCGCCGGCGGGCGGCGGTTCCGGTGCGTCGCCCGGCCGGGCCCGGCCGGCCTCCACCGGGCGGCCGCACTGCGGGCAGGTGCCTTCGACGGTCACCGTGGGGGGTGACAGGAACCGGTCGCAGGTGGCGCACCAGGGCACGGCCGCTCCGAACCCCGTCAGCCGGCCGGGACCAGCTGGGTCCTCGGGCCGGACCGCATGACCTGGCCCGGGAGCCGCCGGCCGACGATCTCCTCGGCGAGGTGGGCGGCGGCGATGAGCCCGTCGAGCGAGATCCCCGTCGGGATGCCGAGGTCCTCGACCATGTGGACGAGGTCCTCGGTGGCGACGTTGCCGCTGGCGCCGGGGGCGTAGGGGCAGCCGCCCAGGCCGCCGATGGAGGCGTCGAACCTCGTGATGCCGCGCTCGAGGGCGGCGTAGGCGTTGGCCAGGCCCGTCCCCCGGGTGTCGTGGAGGTGGAGGCCGACGATGCCGAGGTCGATCCCCTCGGCCTCGAGTGCGTCGAGGAGAAGGCCGACCCGGCGCGGCGAGCCCATGCCGGTGGTGTCACCGAAGAAGAGGCTGTCGGCGCCGAGGTCGACGAGGCGCCGGGCGTAGGCGGCCACCGCGGCCGGGGCGATGTCGCCCTCGTAGGGGCAGCCGAAGCAGGTGGCGACGCCGGCATCGACCGGCCGGCCGGCGGCGTGGGCCAGCTCGATGATCCCGGCGATCTGCTGCAGCGTCTCGGCGGGCGTGCGCTTCAGGTTCTTCAGGTTATGGGTGGCGCTGGCCGACACGACGGCCTCGAGTTCGTCGGCGCCGGCCGCCAGGGCCCGTTCGGCCCCTTTCCGGTTGGGCACCAGCGCGGTGTAGCGCACCCCGGGCCGGCGGGTGATCGACGCCAGCGTCTCCTCGGCCCCGGCCATGGCCGGGATGGCCGCGGGATGCACGAACGATGCCGCCTCGATGTGGCGCACGCCGGCAGCGGCCAGGGCGTCGATCAGCCGCACCCGGTCGGCCACCGGCACCGGCGGCTCGTTCTGCAGCCCGTCGCGGGGCCCGACCTCGCGGATGTCACACGTCACCACCGGATTCTCCCATGACCTCACCGGCCGCCCTCCAAGTCGCCACCCGAACCTAACGCTTGGTAGGGTAGCGGTCATGGTCGTCGCCCGACGAGCCGACGAGATCGTCGACATCGCAAGTCGCCTCTTCTACGAGCGCGGCTACCAGAGCGTGTCGACGCGGGCCCTGGCCCAGGCGGCCGGCATCCAGGGCGGGTCGCTCTACCACCACTTCTCCTCCAAGGAGGAGATCCTCTACCGGATCGTGCAGTACGGCTCGGCCGAGTTCTTCGCCGGTCTGCTGCCCCACCTCGAATCGACCGAAGCCAGTTACCCCGAACGGCTCGACCGTTTCGTCCGGGCCTACATCACCGACGCCCAGCCCCGGCGCTACGCCATCGCCGTCCTCTTCCGCGACATGGCGCACCTCTCCCCCGACCACTTCGTGGAGCTCCAGGCCGTCCGCCGCCACTTCCAGCAGGCCGTGCAGCGGTTCCTGGCCGACGGGGTGGCGGCCGGCGAGTTCCAGGTCCCCGACGCCAAGCTGGCCGGCATCGCCATCCTCGACCTCCTCAAGGGCGTCGACGCCTGGATGCGGGAGCCGGGCCGGCTCAGCCGCCGCCAGGTGGCCGACACCTACGCCGTCCTCGTCCTTCAGCTCATGGGAGCCCTGCCGCGATGACCTCCACGCTTCCCGCCACCTTTCCCACGTTGTCCACCCTGCACGAGCCACACACCGAAAAGGCGCAGGAGAACCGCCGGGCGATGGAGGCGGCCGTCGCCGACCTGAAGGAACAGGTCGCCACCGCCGCCATGGGCGGCCCGGAGCGGATGCGGGACAAGCACCTCGCCCGGGGCAAACTCCTTCCCCGCCAACGGGTCGAGCGCCTCCTCGACCCCGGCACGCCGTTCCTCGAGCTGTCGTCCCTCGCGGCGCACGGCATGTACGACAACCAGGCCCCGGCCGCCGGGATCATCACCGGCATCGGCCGGGTGTCGGGCCGGGAGTGCATGATCGTCTGCAACGACGCAACGGTGAAGGGCGGCACCTACTACCCGATGACGGTGAAGAAGCACGTCCGGGCCCAGGAGATAGCCCGGGAGAACCGGCTGCCGTGCATCTACCTGGTCGACTCCGGTGGCGCCTTCCTCCCCCTGTGGGACGACGTCTTCCCCGACCGGGACCACTTCGGCCGCATCTTCTACAACCAGGCCACCCTCTCCGGTCTCGGGATCCCGCAGGTCGCCTGCGTCATGGGGATGTGCACCGCCGGCGGCGCCTACATGCCGGCCATGTCCGACGAGACCGTCATCGTCCGCAAGCAGGGCACGATCTACCTCGGCGGGCCGCCGCTGGTGAAGGCGGCCATCGGCGTCGACGTGACGGAGGAGGAGCTCGGCGGCGCCGACGTCCACGCCCGTACCTCCGGCGTCGTCGACCACTACGCCCTCGACGACGCCCACGCCCTGGCCATCGTGCGCGACATCGTCGCCTCCTTCAACACGGAGAAGCAGCTCCCGCCGGGCATGGCCGAGGCCGAGGAGCCGAAGTACGACCCCCGCGATCTGTACGAGATCGTGCCCCCCGACACCCGCACGCCCTACGACGTCCACGAGGTGATCGCCCGGCTCGTCGACGGCAGCCGCTTCCACGAGTTCAAGGCCCTCTACGGCACGACGATCGTCTGCGGCTTCGCCCACGTCATGGGCTTCCCGGTGGGGATCATCGCCAACAACGGGATCCTGTTCTCGGAGTCGTCGCTCAAGGCGGCCCACTTCATCGAGCTCTGCAACCAGCGCAAGATCCCGCTCGTGTTCCTGCAGAACATCTCGGGGTTCATGGTCGGCGCCGACGTCGAGGCGGGCGGCATCGCCAAGGACGGGGCCAAGATGGTCACCGCCGTCTCCTGCTCGGTGGTGCCGAAGTTCACCGTCGTCATCGGCGGCAGCTTCGGCGCCGGCAACTACGCCATGTGCGGCCGGGGCTACTCCCCCCGCTTCCTGTGGATGTGGCCCAACGCCCGCCTTTCCGTCATGGGCGGCGAGCAGGCGGCATCGGTGCTGGCCACGGTGAAGCAGGGCGGCTTCGCTTCCAAGGAGGAGGAAGAGGCCTTCAAGCAGCCGATCCGCGACCAGTACGACCGCCAGGGCCACCCGTACTACACCACCGCCCGCCTGTGGGACGACGGCGTCATCGACCCGCTCGACACGCGCCTCACGCTGGCCCTGGCCCTCTCGGCCTCCTACAACGCGCCCATTCCCGAGCCGAGCTACGGCGTCTTCCGGATGTAGAGGAAATAGACCAGTGCAGAAGAGCCGCAACCCCCATCACATCCCCACCGTCCTCGTCGCCAACCGGGGCGAGATCGCCGTGCGGGTGTTCCGCACCGTCAAGCGCATGGGACTCCGCAGCGCCGCCGTGTACTCCGAGGCCGACGCCGGCGCGCCGTTCGTCCGCATGGCCGACGCCGCCTACTCCATCGGTCCCGCCCCGGCCGCCCAGTCCTACCTCCGGGCCGACCGGATCCTCGAGGCGGCCAAAGCCCTGAAGGCCGACCTGATCCACCCCGGCTTCGGCTTCCTGTCCGAGGACGCCTCCTTCGGACGGGCGGTGGAGGCGGCGGGGCTCGCATTCGTGGGACCACCGCCCGACGTGCTGGCCGCCATGGGCGGCAAGGACGAAGCGAAGCGGATCGCCGAAGCGGCCGGCGTTCCGGTGCTGCCCGGCTACGGCGGCGACGACCAGGACGACGCCGCCCTGGAACGGGCGGCGAAGGAGATCGGCTACCCGCTCATCGTGAAGCCGGCCGCCGGCGGCGGCGGGAAGGGAATGGCCGTCGTCCGTCGCGAGGACGACCTGCTGCCCGCCCTGGCCTCGGCCCGGCGGGTGGCGGCCGGCGCCTTTGGCGACACGAAGCTGCTCCTCGAGCGGTACCTCCCCGCCCCCCGTCACGTCGAGGTCCAGGTCATGGCCGACGCCTTCGGCAACGTGATCCACCTCGGCGAGCGGGACTGCTCCCTCCAGCGCCGCCACCAGAAGATCCTGGAGGAGAGTCCTTCGCCGGCCGTCGACGCCACGCTCCGGAAGCAGCTGACCGACGCTGCCGTGGCCCTGTGCCGCCACGTCGGCTACCGCAATGCCGGAACCTGCGAGTTTCTCGTCGACGAGGATGGGATTTTGGGGGGGTCCTCGGGGGGCGGAGCCCCCCGAGTGTTTGGCTTCATCGAGATGAACGCCCGGCTCCAGGTTGAGCACCCGGTCACCGAGATGGTCACCGGCCTCGACCTCGTCGAGCTGCAGCTCCGGGTGGCCATGGGCGAGGCCCTGCCGCTCACCCAAGAAGACGTCACTCCGACCGGCCATGCCATCGAGGTCCGCCTCTACGCCGAGGATCCCGACGCCGGCTTCCTCCCTCAGTCCGGCCGCCTCCTCCACCTGCGCTGGCCCGACGAGGCCCGTGTCGACTCCGGTGTCGACGAGGGCGCCGAGGTCACGACCCATTACGACCCCATGCTGGCCAAGGTGATCGTCCACGCCGACGACCGGCCGGCGGCGCTCCAATGCCTCTCGGCCGCCCTGGCCGAGACCGAGGTCCTCGGCCTGCGCACCAACCTCCCGTTCCTCCGCACCCTCGCCACCGACGAAACCGTGGCCGCCGGCAAGGTCACCACCACCTGGCTGGAGTCGGCCTACGCCGGCTGGACGTCGGGGGTGGACGACAATCCCGTCCCCGAGCCGGCCATCGCCCTGGCCGGAGCGGCCGAGGCCGCCCGGATCCTGGCCGGCACCGCCGGGCCCGCCCCGGAATCCGGGACAGGGGCCGTTCCGCCTCGGGACCGGTCGGCGCTCGACCCCTGGTCCACGGCCGGGCCCTGGCGCCACCTCGAGCCTGGCCCGACCCACGTGATCGTCCAGGCCCCGACCGAGGGGACGTCGCCCGTCTCGGCCGGCGAGCGGCTCGTCGACGTGCGGGGGAGGGGCCCGTTCCGGGTCGGCGACGCCGTCCTCGTCCAGGCTGACGCCGCCCACGAGCCCGACGGCACCGGATGCCTCCGATCTGGCCACGGCTGGGCCGTGTTCACCGGGCCCGAGGCAGCCGAGGGCACCCGGGCCGCCGCCGTGGCCACCCCCGGTCTGGTCCATGTGTTCTGGGCCGGCCAGCCCTACGAGCTCCCGCTCGGCATCCGGCCCCGGCTCGTCGACGCCGAGGGCGGCCCCGCCCAGCTCGGCGCCCCCATGCCGGGCACGGTCATCGCCGTGAAGGTCGCCACCGGCGACGCCGTCGAGCGGGGCCAGACCCTGGTGGTGGTGGAGGCCATGAAGATGGAGCTCGAGGTGAAGGCCCCGGCCGACGGGACGGTCTCCGCCGTCCTCTGCGCCGCCGGCGAGGCCGTGAAGAAGGGCCAACCCCTGGTGGCGCTGGAAGGCGCAGCCGAGTAGCGAAATGCCAACCGGCGTTCCTCGCCGCGGCTGAACCGCGGTGAAGAACGCCGGTTGGTGACAGGCTGCGGGCGTGGAAGTTACACCCGATCCGGACGACGTGCTGGAGCTGTTCCTCGGGTTCTGGATCTCGAGGACGGTCATGGCGGCCGTGGAGCTCGGCGTGTTCGAGATCCTCGACGCCGAGCAGGCCGGGGAGGGCCTGACCCTGGAGGAGGCGCAGGCCGCCCTCGGACTGGCGGCTCGCCCGGCCCGGGCACTCCTCGACACCTGCGTCGCCACCGGGCTCCTCGACAAGGAGGACGGGCGCTACCGCAACAGCCTCCTCGCCGCCCGCTACCTGTCCAGCCGCTCGACGCACTCGCTGCGCAACTACGTCCTCGACGAGCGGTGGTGCTGGCCGGCCTGGGGCCGGTTGGAGGACGCCCTCCGCGCCGACCACCAACTGCTCCCGGAGGATCAGGAGGGCTACCACGCCTTCCCGGAGGACTTCTTCCTCGACTTCCTCCACGGCCATTCCGGCGTCATGGGCGACCGCCTGGCCGAGGGGGTCGACCTCCGCGAGGCCACCCGGATCATGGACGTGGGCGGCGGCTCCGGCGCCGTCTCCATCGCCCTGTGCACGGCGTTCCCCCACCTCGAGGCCATCGTCGTCGACCAGCCGCCGGTGGCCGCCAAAGCCGCCGGGCACATCGCCGAGGCGCGGCTCAGCGAGCGCGTCACCACCTGGCCGGCCAACATCTTCGACGACGCCCTGCCTCCCGACTGCGACGTCGCCGTGCTGGCCAACGTGCTCCACGACTTCTCGCCCGACCGGGCCCGGGAGATCCTCGGCCGTGTCGTGGAAGCCCTGCCCCGGGGCGGACGGGTCGTGATCCTCGAGATCGTCCCCGACGACGAGCGGCGCTCCCCGCCCCTGGCCGTGGCCTTCTCGGTGGCCATGATCGTCAACACCGCCGGCGGTGACGCCCACACCGTCCCGCAGTACCGGGCCTGGCTGGAGGCGGCCGGACTCGTCGACGTCGTCGTGACCCCGATCGAGGGCCGGATGGTCACCACCGTGATCGAAGCGGTGAAGCCCATGTAAGGGGTAATGTGCGGCAATGCCCCCTGTTGCGGCCTCTGGTGCCAGTGATACCTTTGCGACGGTTGTTCCTTACTGAACAGCCTGGGGACTGACCAAGAGGCATTCTCGATGGACCTGCGGAGACGCTCGGGGGCTTCACCAGCCTCCCCCAAGACACGCACCAGCCAAGCCCTCGCCGGCGCCGGCGTGCTCCTGATCGTCGGAGCGCTGTCCGTCGGCGGCGGGATCGCCGTCGCCGAACCGAGCCCCGCCGGCGCCCCACCGGGCGTCGCCAAGGCCACGACGTCCTCGACGGGCCAGCGCTCCAAGTCCCACAAGTCGACGACGACCACCGCCCCATCGGGGACGACCGGCTCCACCGGCAACGGCTCGAGCGGGACGACCGCCTCGACCGGCTACACCGCGACGACCGGGTACACGACGACGACCGGCTACACGACCACGACCGGCTCCACGACCACGACCGGCTACACGACCACGACCGGTTCCGGCGCCGCCACCGGCTCCACCGCGACGACGGCTCCGACGCCGACGACCACCACGCGGCCGGCCACCACGACCGCCACCGCGGCCACGACCACCACGTCGGAGACGACGTCGTCGACCGTGGCCTCCTCGACCACCTCCAACCCGGCACCGAGCCGGACGGGCACGTCGGCCACCGGTTCGTCGTCGCAGCCCAACACGCCGGCGGCCCGGTCAGGTTCCGGTGCCGGTTCGAATCTCCCGCCCGGGATCTATCCCGTCGGGCCGGGGTCGAGGACGGCGAATTCGCCGACCCCGCCGACCGTCGGGGCTCCGAGCTCCCAGGCCCCGGGGCCGCCGGTCCCGGTCGTGGCGGCCGAGCGGCAGCCGGCCCAGGAGACGACGAGTACGACCGCCGACCCGGCCATCTCCGAACCCGTCACGAAGTCGCTCCCGAGCGACGTCGGCGGGACCGAGACCGACCGGGGGGTCACCCCCGCACCGGCCCGGAGCGGCAAGCAGCTCGGCCAGACGGGCGACGGCACCCGCCGCCTCATCCTCCTCGGCGGAGTGGCCATGCTCCTCGGAGCGGTCGTCGTCGCCTTCGCCGGCCGGGAAACCCCTCGGCCCGTCACCCTCGGCTCCACGCCGGCCGGGCCCGCCCGCCGCCGGGCCGGGCCGCGGTCCCGCCGGGAGATCGACGGTTGGGAGGACGGCATCCCGATGGCCCCCGCCAAGCGGGAGCTCGCCCGTCACCGCCTGGGGATCAGTGCCGAGCAGCTCGACGACGGACCCGGAGCTTGATCGGCGTCGGACCGATCGAGAACGCCTCCCGGATCTTGCGCTCCAGATAGCGGAGATAGCCGGCCGGGAGCTCCCGGGTGGTGAAGAGCGTGAACGTCGGCGGGTCGGTCGCCCCTTGCGTGGCATAGAGGACCCGGGGCCGGTGGCCATGCTCGGTCGGCGGCGCATGGGCCAACTGGGCCGCCTGCAGCACCTCGTTGAGGGCCCGGGTCGGCACCCGCCGGTGGTATTCGTCGCGGGCCTGGAACAACGCCGGCAGCAACCGGGTCACGTTGCGCCCGGTCAGAGCGGAGGTTTTCAAGACCGGGGCGTAGGAGAGGAACGCCAGCCGGTCGGCCACGTCGGTGAGGACGTCGTCGCGGTCGTCGGGGGAGAGGACGTCCCACTTGTTGAGGACCACAACCACGGCACAGCCGGAGGCGTCGATCCGCTCCGCGAGGCGCTGGTCCTGATGGGTCACGCCCTCGGTGGCGTCGATGACCAGCAGGGCGGCGTCGGACCGGTCGATGGCCTGCAGGGCCCGGACGAGGCTGTAGTACTCGGTCCCCTCGTCGATGCGGCTCTTGCGCCGCATGCCGGCGGTGTCGACGAAGCGGAGCCACCCGTCCTCCGTCTCCACCACGGTGTCGATCGTGTCCCGGGTCGTGCCCGGCGCGTCGTGGACGACGGCCCGCTCCTCGCCGACGAGCCGGTTGAACAGCGTCGACTTGCCGACGTTGGGCCGGCCCACGATGGCGACCGAGAACGGCTTCTCGGCCGAACCGAGCCCGTCCTCGGGCGGCAGCGGCCCGCCGCCGGCGACGGTCTCCCCCGGGGCGACCTCGGGCTCGGGCGGCAGCCGCTCCACGATCAGGTCGAGCAGCTCGCCGCTGCCCCGGCCGTGCAGCGCCGACACCGGGACCGGGTCGCCCAGGCCCAACCGGGTGAAGTCCCAGGCGTCGGACTCCCGGTTGGCGTCGTCGACCTTGTTCACCGCCAGCAGCACGGGTTTGCTGGAGCGCCGCAGGATGGCGGCCACCTGCGCGTCCTCGTCGGTGGGGCCGACCGCCCCGTCGACCACGAGCACCACCACGTCGGCCTCGTCGATGGCCCGCTCGGCCTGGAGGCTGACCTGGCGGGCCAGCGACTCGTCGGAGCGGAGCCAGCCACCGGTGTCGACCACCAGGAAGGCCCGCCCGACCCACTCGGCGTCGAGGATCTTGCGGTCCCGGGTCACGCCCGGCTGCTCCTCAACGATCGCCTCCCGCCGCCCGACGATGCGGTTGACGAGCGTGCTCTTGCCGACGTTGGGTCGCCCGACCACCGCCACCGTCGGCGCATTGCTCGTCACGACCTTGGACCCGTTGCTCATGACCGCAGCGCCTCCACCAACGCGTCGCCACCCGTCCCGACGACCTCCACCGGCCGGGGCAGGTCGCCCGGGCCGGAGCCATCGAGGAACACACCCCGCGACAGCGTGACGTCGGGCAGCAGGTAGCGCACCCCGCCCGACGGTTCGGCCTCCAGCCCGGCGGCCACATCGCCGCCGGCCAGCAAGCCTGTGACGGCGATGTTGCCGCCGAAGATCCGGTTCCGGACGGGCAGCGCCCGCACCGGCCGCCCCGCCGCTTCGGCCAGCGCCGGCAGCACCGGCTCCAGCACCCGGGCGCCGTACTCCCCGGTGAGCAGTGCCACCTCGGCCGCCTCGCCCGAACCGGCGTTCTTTTCCGACACCCGCCCGTCCGAAATGAACGCCGGTTCCAAACCCCGCACGGCGACCGCATCAGCGCGCCGGGGCGACCGGTACCCCTCCGCCGGCGCACCGTCGACCCACTGGAAGAACCCGCCGCGGCTGCCTGGGGCGGCTCCCGCCGCCCCTATCGGGGGGACACCCCCCGTCCCCCGGGCCCTGAGCATCAGTGGACGATCTTGGAGATCGGCAGCTCGATGATGTCGGTCGCCCCAAGGTCCTTCAGGGCGGGGATGAGGGTGTTGATATCGGACTTCGGGACCACGGTCTCGACGGCGTAGGCCTCGTCGCCGAACAGCTTCGACACCGTCGGCGACTTCATGGACGGGAGGATGCCGATGACGGCGTCGA
>JAUZEY010000352.1 GCA_030838785.1 Actinomycetota bacterium
GCCGCCGAGGACGTCATCTCGGTGATCCGGGCCGGTGCCCGGGGGTATCTGACCAAGACCGTCTCGGGAGCGGAACTGGCCGAGGCCATCGGCCGGGTGGCGGCCGGAGACGCCGCCTTCTCGCCCCGACTGGCCGGGTTCGTGCTCGACGCCTTCGCCGGGTCGCTGCCCCTCCCGTCCGACCCGGAGCTCGACCAGCTGACCGCCCGGGAGCGCGACGTGCTGCGCCTCATCGCCCGGGGGTACGCCTACAAGGAGGTCGCCCGGCGTCTCAACCTGTCGGTCAAGACGGTCGAGACGCACGTCTCCTCCGTCCTGCGCAAGCTCCAACTCTCCAGCCGCCACGAGCTCACCCGGTGGGCCACCGAGCGGCGCCTCGTCTGACGCTGAAGGGGGCCCCGATGCCACCCGACCTGACCGAACTCATCGCTCACGACCACCAGGTGATCAGGAGTCTGCTCGCCGCCGTCGCCGACCCGGAGCGGGCCGACCGCTTCCCGATCGCCCACCGCCTCCTCGACGAGCTCGCCACCCACACCGCCGCCGAGCTGCAGATCCTCTATCCCGCCTTGCGGGACATCGTCCCCGGCGGCGTCGAGCTGGCCAACCGCGGCCAGACCGACCACGACACGCTGCGGCCCCTGCTCGTCGCCCTGGAGCAGGCCCATCCCGACGACGCCGCCTTCGACGACGTCGTTCGGGGCGTGGCTGCCGCCGTCGACGGGCACATCCCCCCGATCGAGAACGAGCTCCTCCCCGCCCTGGAAGCGGTCGTCGGCGCCGGGAACATGCTCGAGCTGGGTGCCGTGTACGCCTCCCTCAAGGACAATCTCCCGGGGGGGTTGGACTCGCTCCCGGGCGCGGCGCCCGGTCCCACGTTCACGACCGGCTGAGGGGGCGAACGAAGGCGCCGGGACGGGCGCTCCGCCGAGCGCTTACAGCGCGGCGGCTTCGCTGACGTTGGCGGCGGCGGCGAGCACGGTGAGGCGCCGGGCCAGGCTGCGCAGGCCCCGGTGGGAGAGGACCCGCACGTTGCCGGGCTGCTTGCCCATGATCCGGGCCACCCGTTCGGTGTCGAGCCCGGCCATGACCCGGAGGAGGACGGCCTCGGCCTGCTCCGGCGGGAGCTCCGACACCAGGCGGACCGACGCCTCGGTCGACAGGCCGGTGAGGACGTCGGCCGCGGGGTCGTCGGCCCCCGGCCGCTCCGGGAGCCAGGCCAGGGGAGCGGTGCGGTGCCGGGCGGCCCGGCGACGGGCGTCGATCAGGCGGTGCCGGGCGATGGTGAAGAGCCAACCCCGGAACTCGCGCTCGCCGCCGGTGAAGCGGTCGAGCCGGCGGGTCACCTCCAGCCAGGTGTCGGAGGCGATGTCCTCGGCGGCGCCGGGATCGACGGCCCGCAGGTAGCGCAGCAGGGCCGGCTGCAACTCCCGCCACAGGGCGGTGAGAGCCTGCTCGTCGCCCTCGCGGGCGGCGTCGAGGGCCTCGGCGAAGTTGCAACCGGTGGGCGGAGAGAGTTCACCGGTGGGCACGATGTCCGAATTCGACGCCCGCCGGAACGACCCTTCACTTGCCCCCCAGGCTTAACGACATCTTGATCTGTGGGGGTTCGGTTGGGGGATTTTCGGCGCCCCGGGCGTCGGCTACGAGCGGTCGGCGGCGATGGCCGCCACCAGCGCGTCGAGGGCGTTGAGCGCCTGGGAGACGGGCGTGGTCCCGTTGACGATCACGGAGAAGACGACGTGGCGGCCGCCGGCGGTGGTGAGGTACCCCGACAGCGACCGGGCCTCGTCGATCCACCCCGTCTTGGCCCGCACGTTGGCTTCGGCCGCGGTCCCGGCGAAGCGACGGGCCAGGGTGCCGTTGCGGCCGGCCAGCGGCAGGGAGCCGACCAGCCGTTCCGCCCACGGCCGGGGAAGCGCCGCCTGCAGGAGGGAGCGCCACTCCCGGGCGGAACGCCGGTCGTCGCGGGAGAGCCCCGAACCGTCGGCCGCCACCCCGGCCAGGGGGACACCGAGGCCCCGCACGGCGTCGGCGACGGCGGCCAGCCCGCCGGCCGTCGACCCCGGGCCCCGGCCCGTCCGGTGCCCGACCTCCTTCACGAGGAGCTCGGCGATCAGGTTGTCGCTCCGGTTCAGCATCTCGCCGACGAGGTCGCCGATCGGGGGCGAGGGCAGGGCGGCGACGACGGCGCTGGCCGCCGGCGCGGCGCCGCCGACGTTGGGGCCGTCGACCCGCACCCCGGCCCGGATCAGGGCGGCCCGGAAGTAGGGCAGGTTGCCGGGCAGCGGATCGGCGGCGTAGGCGGCGTCGGGCCGCACCTGGTTGCGGTCGACCACCAGGGCCGAGAGGGGGCCGATGAACACCGGGACGTGCTGGGGGAGCCAGCCGGGGGCGGTGCGGAGGCTGTCGTAGCGGGTCTCGTCGCCGACCAGGGAACCCCGGATCTCGTCGATGCCCCGGGCCTTCACGGCGGCGGCGAGGTCGTCGAGGGAGTGGGTCCCCCGGGCATGGTGGGTGGGGTCGCCGCCGCCGACGAGGTAGAGGTCGCCGGTGACCGCCCGGCCCTCCTGGGCGCCGGTGGTCCGGACCTCGGTGACCAGGGTGTCGGTCTGCGGCAGGAGCGACAGCACCCCCATGGCGGTGAACAGCTTCTGGTTCGACGCCGGGGTCAGCGGGGCGTCGCCGTTGCGGTCGACCTCGCCGAGGCCCTCGGCCCACACCGACAGGCCGACCGTGGTGCCGCCCAGGCGGGGGTCGGCGAGGCGGGAGTCGATGACCGCGGCCAGGGCGGAGGCGGCCGGCGGGGGAGGCGGGGCGGCGGCGGCCGCCGCCGCGGGAGCCGGGCCGGGGGCCGGTGGGGCGGTGGACGGGGCCGGGTCGGCCGCGGCGGGGGCCGGGGACGGCGGGGCGGTGGCGGCCGGACCCGTTGGCGCCGGGGCCCCCGGCGGCGCGATCAGATGCTGGGCGTTGCCGAGCGGCACCTCGAGGACGTGGGAGTGCTCGACCAGCGGGACCGGGGACCGGTGGTGGCGGGCGAGGAAGCCGAGCGGCCCGACCGCGATGCCGGACCCGAGGACCGCCACCACGAGGGCGGCGACGAGAACGGCTGAACGGGGTGACGGATCGGGGGGTGACGAGACGGCCCGCATCTGCCGCCGGACTGTGGCAGAGCCCGTCCCCGAAGTGGTGGATACCGGTCAAACCGCCCAACCCCGCCCGGGCGGATCGGCCGGTCCCGCCAAACTGGCGTTCCATTTCCGCTCTATCCCGGTAGACGAACGCCAGAATGAGGTCCGGCCGGGCGGGGCTACGAGTGGTGGTCGTGGCCCGACGACGGTGGGGGTGTCGACTCCACCGGGGCGGGGCCTTCGCCGCGGACGTTGGGTGAGGCGGGGGTGCCGGCGGCGAGGTCGGTGGTCTCGAAGACGAAGGCCATCATGATGCCCATGGCGTCGGAGAGGGCCTGGGGCGCGTCGTAGGCGGTCTCGAGGTCGAGCACCTGACCCTTCTTCACCGTGCCGACCCGGTCCCAGGTGCAGGCGCTCATCGACTCGATCGAGCCCTGGTAGGCGGGCTTCTTCCCCCAACCGGCCCAACTGGTGCAGAGGCGCTCGGCGGTCGTCTGGTTGGACAGTGTCGTCCGGAGCCCGCCGTTGTGGACGTGGCCGGCGGTGGCGACGATCCGGCCGGTGACGTTCGACGTCCACGTCCAATGCGACGACGACGGGCCGGCCGGCACGGCGTACTCCGACGTCCGGCAGTTGTTCATGTCGAGCCACAGCGGCGTGAGGGGCAGGATGCCCCCGTCCTTGGCCGGGGACCACCGGACGTTGAGCCGGAAGTACACCGACCTCGCCTCGGCGCTGTGATTCATGATGTGGAAGATCCCGCTCCAGTTGCCGGAGTCGACGTAGTAGCCGAACCCGGGTGGGAACAGGCCGGGGGTGCGCTCGTTGCCGGCGGCGAAGAATCGCTGGCCGAGCTTGCCGGGGAAGGGCTCGGACGGGCCGCAGGTGGCGTCGGGCCGGCCGGCCGAGAACAGCACGGCGTGATGGAGCATGAGGCCGGTGTCGAGGTTGGCCGGCGTGCCGTCGGCGTAGACGAGGTCGGGCTCCAACTGCTGCAGGAAGCAGTTGGAGCAGGGCTTGGTGAGGGTCGGCACGACGATGTCGGAGTGGTCGGCGCCGCCGCCGGCGTTCTCCGGCGGGATGACGAACGGCCCGGTCCGGACCTCGACCCACGTGCCCTGCGGAGCGCCGGAACCCGGCGGCTGGGCCGCGCCGGCGCCCGGGCCGGGGTCGTGGTGGTGCTCGCCGGCCGCCGCCCCGCCGTCGCCCGCCGCGGCGGGACCCGGGCCGGGCTCGCCCGCCGATGCGGTGCCGTGGTCGTGGGTTGCGCCCGCCGCCGCCGATCCCGGTCCCGACGGGCCGCGCCCGGTCGACGCCGCACCGGACGCGTCGTGGTCGTGGGACGAGCCGGCGCGGCCCGACGTACCGGCCGCCGGGTGGCCGTGCGCCGCCGCCGCGTCGCCGGCGGCCGCATCGCCCGCCGCTCCGGCGTCTCCGGCTGCCGTCCCGTCGCCCGCCGGGCCGTGGTCGTGCCCGGCCGCCAGCGGCGCGGCGCCGCCCGCCGCGATCCCGGCCGCGCCATTGCCGGAGGCGACCCGATCCGGCCCGTGGGCGTGGGACCCGTCCACCGAGGAGGCCAGCGACCCCTTGGCGCCGCCGTGCCCGGCGGCGGAATGGTCGTGGGCCGACCCCGCCGCCCACGACGTGACGGCGGCCGCCGTCACCACCAGCGCCGTGCTCCCGGCCAGGAACGCCTGGCGGACGCCGGGGCGGGCCCAGCGCCCCCCGGCCGACGACGCCAGCAGCGTCTCGCAGCCGCCGATGAGGCTGACGAGCACCAGCCCGATCCCGAGGCCAAGGAGCACGTGGCCCGGATTCCGGAGGGTGAAGATGCCCTCCCGCCCGGCCAGCCCGGGGTCGTTGGCGTGGGCGAGCGCATCCCAGGCCAGACCGGTCAAGAGGAGGACGACGCCGCCGAACCCCAGCCCAAGGAACAGCCCCAGTCGCTTGGTCATGGGCCCTACGGTACGCCTGCGTACCTGGTTCGACAAGGCGCGGGGCGAAAGGGCGGCCGGGTCGGACGGGCGGGCCCGGGTCAGACCCGCGCCAGCAGCTCCTCGTGGACCGCCTCGCAGCGGGCCAGAGGCGAGCGGTGCGGCATTCCGCCGAGCCGGGCCCGCATCACCCGCGTCGCCTCTTCCCGCTCGGCGCTGGGTCGGGCGATGCGCCACATCCGGTCGAGCTCCGACGGTGTGGAGAGCGCCTCGAGCTCCATCTCCTCGAACACCACGGCCCTGGCCCCGGGGTCGGTGTGGTCGAACGGCTTCAAGCTGGTGGCGAAGCGGGCGTTGAGGGCGCGGACGACATCGCCGAAGCGGTCGACCGTCATCTCGAACGGCGCCAGCACGACCGACTCCGTGACGGCCGACACCCGGCGGTAGAAGCGGTGGTAGCGGCGCAGCTCCCGGTCGAGGTCGTCGAGGCGCATGCGGACGGCATGCGACGCCACGGCGTCGAGCGGGGGCCGCAGGAGCACCACCACCGGCTTCCCGAGCCGCAGCCCCCGGGCGACGTTGGCCCAGCTGTGGCAGTGGCTGGCGATACGGAGCGACGGGTTGGCCTGCTCCAGCGCCTTGCGGGCGAACGTGTTGCCACAGCTCTGGTACCCCTCGACCACGACGTCGGTGGCGTCGTCGACGAGGAACCACTCGGGGTGCCGCCGCCGCATCACCGCGCAGTAGGCGCCGGGCACGTACTCGAGCAGGTCGGCGGCGGCCGTGCGGGCCCGCGACGTGGTGGCGACCGTCACTGCCTACCTCCCCGGACGGGGGTCGGCGGGGGTGAGCCCGGCGAGATGCACTTGAGCTTTCTTAGCATCCCGCCGGGCCCACCCTGCGCCTTTCCCCGCCCCGAGGTCACGTTCGGAGCGCGTCGGTGGGGGCCAGCCGGGCGGCCCGCAGCGCCGGGTAGAGGCCCGCCACCGCCCCGATGAGCAGCGCGGCGGCCATGGCCCCGGCCAGGGCGGGGACGGGCACCGCCACGCCCCACGACCGCCCGGCGGCGTAGGCGGCGGTGATGGCGGCGCCCATGGCCACCCCGCCCGCGCCTCCGGCGCCGGACAGGAGGAGCGACTCGGCCAGGAACTGGCGCCGCACGTCACCCCGGGTCGCCCCGAGCGCCCGCCGCAGGCCGATCTCCGGTCGCCGCTCCAGCACCGACACGACCATGACGTTAGCCACTCCGACGCCGCCGACGACGAGCGCCACCGCCCCCAGTCCGAGCAGCAGCCCGGTGAAGGCGGCGCCTGCGGCGCTGCGGGCGGCCAAGGCGTCGGACGGCCGGCTGACCCGCACCTCCTCGGGATGCCGGGGATTGGTGGTCGGCGCCAGCACCGACCGGACGGCGTCGACCTGCGACGGGTCGGCCCGCAGGTAGACCGTGCCGGGCGCGCCGTCGGCGCCGAGGAGCGATTCCGCCACCGGGAAGCCGATCAGCGCCGAGCGGTCGATCTCCGGCGCCAGCGGCACCGGGTCGAGGATCCCGGTCACGGTGAACCATCGCCCGCCGAGCCAGACCCGTCCACCGACCCGGTCGATGCCGAGCCGGTCGGCGGCCACCGAGCCGAGGACCACCGCCGGGTACCGGTCGGTGGCGCCGTCGAGGAACCGCCCGGCCCGGACGGTGGCCCGCAGGGTCGAGGCCAGCCCGGGCTGGGCGGCCCGCACGGCGATGCCGCCGGTCTCCGCTTCGGGGATGTGGTCGGTGCGCCGCACCGTGGCCGACACCCGGGCGGTGGCGGCCGTCGACTGCACCGGCCCGATGCGGCCGATCATCCCCGGAGCCGTCTCGGGGAGCTTGGCGTCGCCGCCGATCAGCGTCTGGCCCGCCTCCACGGTGAGCAGGTTGGTGCCGAGGGCGTCGAGCTCGGCCAGCAGGTTGGTGCGGCTGGAGGCCGAGATCCCGAGGACGGCCACCATGGCCGCGATCCCCAGCGCGATCCCGGCCGCGGACAGGATCGACCGCAGCCGCCGGGCCCGGAGACCGCCGCCGGCCAGAACGAGGAGATCCCGCATCAGGCCGCCCTCCAGGGAGCGAGGCCGGCGTCGTGCCCGGCCCGCTCGTCATCGGGGCCGGCGTGGTGCCCGGACCGCTCGTCATGGGAGCGGCCGGAGAGGGCCGCCTGATCGCCGTTGCCGGGACCGTGCCGGGGGCCGTCCGGCCCGGCCGGCCGGTCGTGCTCGATGCGGCCGTCCCGGAGGAAGACTCGCCGGCCGAGCCGGTCGGCCACCTCCCGGTCGTGGGTGATGACGGCGATGGTGGCGCCGCCGGCGTTGAGTTCGAGCAGGAGGTCGAGGATCCGGTTGCCGGCTACGGAGTCGAGGTTGCCGGTCGGCTCGTCGGCCAGCAGAAGCGCCGGCCGCCCGACCAGGGCCCGGGCGATCGCCACCCGCTGACGCTCGCCGCCCGACAGCTCCCCGGGCCGGTGTCCGAGACGGTGACCGAGGCCGACCGTCTCCAGCGCCTCGGCTGCCCTCGCCCGCCGCTCGGCCAGCGCCAGGCTCGGGCCGCGGCGCCGACCCCGACCCGGGACCGGGCCCCGGGCGAGGCCCGGGCCGGGC
>JAUZEY010000407.1 GCA_030838785.1 Actinomycetota bacterium
ACCCACCTGTCGGGAACGTTCGAGGGTCCGGAGCGCTGCAGGTCCCCACTTGCACCGGGAGCGGGTCGACGTCCGCACCCTGGCGGCACGGGTCGCCGATCTCGAACGCCGCCTTCAGGAGCTCCGCCCGGGCGGCTGAAGTACTTCGTGGCGGTCTCGTTGGGTATGGAGATTGTGTGGCGATCGGGACGGCCGGCAGGGGCGGCGCAACGTGTCGCCGTACCTTCCCACCATGGTGACTTCCACGTGTTCGGAGCTAGAGGCCGCGATGATTTCCATCGGCGGTCGGCGTCATAGCGGTGTGCTGCGACGAGAGGGCGACGCGATCGTGGTGCTGGCCGTCGGCGGCACCGAGGTGGCCAGCTGGCCGCTGGTCGGGTCGACCCGTCCCGACCTCGACGTGATCGACGTCCTCGCCCGTCTGGCGCTTACGGCCCGCCTCCTCGGCGGGGCGATCGGCCTGCGCAACGCCGGCCCCGAGCTGCTCAGCCTGATCGACTTCGTCGGATTGGACGACGTCCTCGTCGCCGACGAGCCCGGCGAGGGCTGATCCCGCCTCAGGCGGCGGGGTCGAGCCGGGCCGGGAGCCCGAAGACGGCGAAGAGGTCGGTGTCGAGGAAGTTGTGGTGCCCGACGATGCGACCCCCGACCACGTCGAGGACCTGGATGGCCCACGGCGTCCAGCCGCCGTCGGGGTCGGGTCGGTAGGAGCCGAACGCGGCCTGGCCGTTGGCGGCGGTGGCCACGAGGCGGGAGCCGCAGCATCCGATCCCCTGGCCGAGGAACCACCGGCCCATCTGCTCCGGGCCCCGGAGCCAGAAGTTGTAGGGCGGCATCGACATGACGGCGTCGTCGTGGAGGAGGGCCACCAGCGACGTGATGTCGTAGCGCTCGAACGCCTCCACGTAGCGGGCGAGGAGCTCCGCCTGCTCGGGGTTCATCGCTTCGGGCCGGGGCGGGTCGGAGTCGAGGTCGCGCCGCGGCAGCAGAGCCAGCGTGGCCCGGGCCCGCTGGAGCGCGCTGTTGACCGACGCCACCGTGGTGTCGAGCAGGTCGGCCACTTCGGTGGCCTGCCAGCGCAGGACCTCCCGGAGGATCAGCACCGCCCGCTGCCGGGCCGGGAGGTACTGGAGAGCGGTGACGAAGGCCAGCCGGATCGACTCCTTGGCCACCGCCATGTCTTCGGGGTTGCCGTCGGGGGGCAGGACCCGGTCGTCGGGGATGGGCGTGACCCACAGGTTCTCGGCCAGTGTCGGCCCGACGTCGCCGTCGGCGGAGTGGGACGGGCCCATGTCCATCGGACGGGCCCGGCGCTGACGGCCCCGGAGCATGTCGAGGCAGACGTTGGTGGCGATGCGGTAGAGCCAGGAGCGCACCGCGGCGCGGCCCTCGAAGCTCTCCATGTTCTTCCACGCCCGGAGGAGTGTCTCCTGGACGGCGTCGTCGGCCTCGAAGGCGGAGCCGAGCATCCGGTAGCAGTAGCCGATCAGCGGCGGGCGGTACTGCTCCAGCTCATCCAGCCACGCGTCGGCGGCGATGTCAGGTCGGACAGCCATGGCGGCCCAGCCTACCGACACGTTCGAACTCCCCCATCCCCGCTGCCGCCTGGCGCGGCAGTTTTGTCAGCCTTTTGACGAAGGTGACGAGCGGAGTTCACCGGTCCGTCGGACGGGCTTCAGGGAAGAAACTCGTCGTAGTGCTCGACGGCCCGCACGGCGAGATGGGTGACGCTCGTGGCCCGGACGGAGCGGGCGGCCGCCCGCACCGCGGCGTGGCGGCGCCGGTCGTCGTCGGCGGGGAAGCTGAAGCGCCACCGCCGGGCCTGACGGGCGATCTCCTCCTTGTGCTCGTCCTCGGCGTCGACGTCGAGGCCGACGGCGGCGAAGATCCGGCAGTCGTAGGCCCGGCAGGTGCGGGGGCGGTGCTGGTAGATCGAGCACCGGCCGTCGACCAGCATCGGGCAGTGCCCCCGCTCGTCGTAGCCGAGCAGGACGTGGCCCCGGGGCCGCCCGGGGGCGGGGAACAGCAGCTCGGTGGGGATGTGGGCCAGCGTGTCGCCCTCGTCCGGGTCGATGTGGACGAACTGCGACGAGGTGCAGCAGGCGGTGCAGCCGCCGCAGGGCACGTCGGCGGCGGCGTCGCCACTGATGGCGGCCTGCATGCCGCGCAGCCACGACGAGAAGTCGCCTGCCGGGAGGTCGCGCTCATCGGTCATCGTCCGACGACGATAGGCGTTCCTGGTGTAACAAAGAGACGGCACAGGAGACCGTTGGAGAATGACGTTCCGTAGGCATGGGCTCACCTGCCAGCAGGTCGTCGAGCTCGTCACCGAGTACCTCGACGGCGTGATGGAGCCCCGCCGGCGCGCTCGCTTCGAGGCCCACCTCGACGGTTGCGACGGCTGCACCGCCTACCTGGAGCAGTTCCGCAGCACCGTGGCCGTGATCGGCCGACTCGACGTGGGCGACGTCCCCGCTCCGGTGATGAGCGAGCTGCTGTCGGCCTTCCGGAACTGGTCCGACGACCGCGACGGGGCGTAACGAGGAGACGCAGTGGGACACGACTTCGACGTCATCGTCATCGGCGCCGGCCCCGCGGGCGAGAACGCCGCCGGCCGGTGCGCCGACGGGGGGCTGTCGGTGGCCATCGTGGAGCGGGAGAAGGTGGGCGGCGAATGCTCCTACTGGGGCTGCATGCCGTCGAAGGCGCTGCTCCGCCCCGGCGACGTCGTGGCCGCCGCCCGGCGGGTGCCGGGCGCCGCCGAGGCCGTCACCGGCCCGATCGACGTCGAGGCCGCGCTGGGGTGGCGCGACTCCATCGCCGGGAACTGGGACGACTCCGGCCAGCTGCAGTGGCTGGAGGAGAAGAAGATCACGCTCGTCCGGGGCGCCGGCCGCCTGGCCGGCGAGAAGACCGTGGAGGTCGAGGCTCCCGACGGGAGCGTGCGGCGCCTCACCGCGGGGACGGCCGTCGTCGTCGCCACCGGCACGAAGCCGGTCATCCCGCCGATCCCGGGGCTGGCCGGGGCCCGGCCGTGGGACAACCGCAGCGTCACCGCCACCAAGGAGATCCCCCGCCGCCTGCTGGTGCTGGGCGGCGGCGCCATCGGCGCCGAGATGGCCCAGGCCATGCGCCGCCTCGGCAGCGAGGAGGTCACGGTCGTCGAGGGTCTCGACCGGCTGCTGGCCCGGGAGGAGCCGTTCGCCTCGGAAGAGGTGAAGGAGGCCTTCGAGGCCGAGGGTATCCGGGTGATCACCGGCGCCACGATGACGGCCGTCGACCGCCCGGGCGGTGACGCGCCGGTGCGGGCCACGCTGGAGGACGGGACCGAGATCGAGGCCGAGGAGATCCTCGTCGCCGTCGGCCGGAAGCCGAACACCGGCGACCTCGGGCTCGACACCGTCGGGCTCGAGCCGGGAAAGCCCCTGTCCGTCGACGAACGGCTGCAGGCGACGGGCGTGGCCGGCGGCTGGCTCTACGCCGTCGGCGACTGCAACGGCCTGTCGCTCCTGACCCACATCGGGAAGTACCAGGCCCGCATCGCCGGCGACGTGATCCTGGGCAAGGGCGCACGGGATCTGGCCAGCCGCGACGTCGTCCCCCGGGTGACGTTCACGGATCCCCAGGTCTGCGCCGTAGGTCTGACTGCAGCTCAGGCCCAGCATCGGGGGCTCGACGTGAAGGTCGTCGACCACCCCACCGGCGGTGTGGCCGGCGGCAGCGTGACGGCCAGGGAGTTCAAGGGCACGAGCCGGCTGGTCGTCGACGAGGGCCGCCGCGTCATCGTCGGCGCCACCTTCACCGGCCCCGGCGTCGCCGATCTGCTCCACTCCGCCACCGTGGCCATCGCCGGCGAGGTGACGCTGGACAAGCTGTGGCACGCCGTCCCGTCATTCCCGACCGTGAGCGAAGTGTGGCTGCGGTTGCTCGAGACGTACGGGCTCTGAGGGCTCGGCTTTAAGGGCCCTGTAAGAACCTCCGGCGCTATCGTCCCGGGTCTGTGACCCCGGACGAAGATGTCGCTCTCGTCGAGGCCCTCCGGCGGGGCGACGAGAAGGCCTTCGCCGCTCTGGTCGACCGGTACCACTCGTCGCTGCTCCGGCTGGCGATGTCGTACGTGGCCACGAGGGAGCAGGCCGAGGACGTCGTCCAGGAGACGTGGTTGGGCGTTCTCAACGGGATCGACCGGTTCGAGGGCCGTTCCTCCCTCAAGACGTGGATCTTCCGCATCCTCGTCAACCGGGCTAAGACCAAGGGTGTGCGGGAACGGCGCAGCGTCCCGTTCTCGTCGCTGGAGGGCGACGGCGACGAGAACCAGCCGTCGGTCGACGCGTCCCGCTTCCAGGAAGGCGGTCGGTCGGCCGGCGCCTGGTCGGCGCCACCGGAGTCGTGGGAGGGCATCCCCGAGGACCGGCTCCTGTCGGGCGAAACCCGGATGGTGGTGGAAGAGGCCATCGCCCTGCTGCCCGCCATGCAGCGGGCGGTCATCACCCTGCGGGACGTGCGGGGCTTCACGGCCCAGGAAGCGTGCGACGTGCTCGGCCTGACCGAGGCCAACCAGCGGGTCCTGCTCCACCGGGCCCGCTCAAAGGTCCGGGCCCGCCTCGAGGAGTACCTGTCGGCGGAGCCCGCCGGGGTCGGCGGCTAGGAGTCGGCTAGGCGGGGAAGTAGCGGCTGGACCGGTGGTGCCAGCGCCAGACCATGGCGAGCACGAGGAAGAGCACGAGGGCCCCGAGCGCCGCCAGCAGCAGTCCGGTGTCGTTGGCGGCTTTGTCGGGCTTGAGGAGGCTGGCGGCGGCCGAGGCGTCGAGGTTGGCGTCCTGGCCCGGGCCGATCACGGCCGTGATGTCGCCGGCCGGCGACGGGAGCGGGGCCGGAGTGAGGGTCTCGGGGTCGAAGACCGGCTCGACGGAGGGTGGGCCGGGCGGGGCGGGAGCGGCCGTCGTCGCTGTCTCCGTGCCGGCGGCCTTGGCCTTGCCCTGCTTGTCGACGGGGCTGTCCTTCTTCTTGGGCGCGGTGGTCGTGGTCGTCGGAGGGGCCGGGTCGGCGACGAGCATCGGGTGGATGGTCGTGAACCCGGTCGTCTGCGTCGTCGGCGGGTAGACCGTGGTCGTCGGCTCCGGACGGGCGGTGGTGACCGTGGTCGTCGTCGGCCGGACGGCGGTGGTCACGGTGGTCGACGTCGAGGACGAGGTCGTGTCCGGCGGCTGCGGCGGGGCGTCGCTCACGACCAGGGTGCCGGCGAAGGGCGGGCCGGCGTCCGGGCCGGCCACGGTGTCGCTGTCGAAGAAGCGGAGCCGGCCGGCGCGCAGGGGGCCGTACTGGGCCGTGTTGTTCCCCCGGGCCCGGTCGAAGTGGTACTGGAGCTGCCCGGTCTCCCAGGCCAGGGTGTGGGGCCGCGTGGCGACGCTGTCGAGCTGGAAGATCAGATGATCCCCCACGCGGGCCTGGATGTCGGTCTGGCTGAACCCGTCGTCCCGCACCGTCACCACGATCGGGACGGACTCGGCGCCCGCCGGCGCGGCCGGGAGTGCGAAGACGGCGCCGCCGACACCGGTCAGGGCCAGCAGCGAAGCGGTCGCCAACGACCGCAACAGGTTCCGACGCGCCATCGAGGCCTCCCAGACAGCACCCGGGGCGGGGGGCACCTCCCGCGGGCGAATCTCACGATGCCGGCGACGGGGGGTGCCGGCCACCACCTCAGATTCGGTGATCGCGGGCAGAAATCCTCTCTGATCAGGCCAGACGGGCCCGGAAGCGTTAAATCCAGGTCAAGGGTGCCGGTACTGGCCCGAGGCGGGTGGTCGCTCGACGGGGCATGATGCCCGGGTGAGCGAGATGGACGTGGAGATCCTTCCCGACGGCCGGGCACTGGCCGAACGGGCGGCCGATCTGGTGGCGGAGGAGCTGGGCAAGGCGGTGGCCGCCCGGGGGCGGGCCACCCTGGCCGTCAGTGGCGGGAGCACGCCGGCGGCGTTCCTGGCCGCCCTGGCCGAGCGGGCGGTGCCGTGGGAGGCGGTGCACGTGTTCCAGGTCGACGAGCGCGTCGCCCCGGACGGCCACCCCGACCGCAACCTGACCGGGCTGCGGGCGGCGCTGCTCGACCGGGTCCCGATCCCGCCCGCCAACGTGCACGCCATGCCGGTCGAGGAACCCGACCTCGAGCGGGCGTCCGCCGCCTACGCCGGGGAGATCCGGGCCGTCACCGGTGGGGACGGGAGCATCGACGTCGTCCATCTCGGCGTCGGTGACGACGGCCACACCGCCTCCTGGCCGCCCGGCGACCCGGTCGTCGACGCCACCGACGACGTCGCCGTGGTCGGGCCGTTCAACGGCCGGCTCCGCATGACGCTCACCCCGCCGGCCGTGAACCGGGCCGGCCGGATCGTCTGGCTGATCGCCGGCGCCGGCAAGGCCCCCGTGGTCGCCCGCCTCCTGGCCGGCGACCCGTCGCTCCCGTC
>JAUZEY010000412.1 GCA_030838785.1 Actinomycetota bacterium
GTCAGAGCACCACCTTCGCCCTGCTCAACCTCTCCGAGCGGGGCGAGATGCTGGTCCCCCCCGGCGTCGACGTCTACGAGGGAATGATCGTGGGCGAGAACTCCCGGGGCGAGGACATGGACGTCAATGTGGCCAAGGAGAAGAAGCTCACCAACATGCGGTCCTCGACGGCCGAGGAGCTGGTGCGGCTGCCCCCGCCCCGGAACCTGTCGCTGGAGCAGGCGCTGGAGTTCATCTCCGACGACGAGTGCGTGGAGGTGACCCCAAAGGTGGTGCGGCTCCGCAAGGCGATCCTGCCCGCCACCGACCGGGCCCGGGCCCTCAAACGGGATCGACCGGCCTGAAAGCCGCGGCGGAGCAAAGAACTGCTGGCCGGAAGCAGGAGACGAGGTGAACTCGTCCAATCTCTAGTGAGTCACTTGACTTCGTCAACTTACTAGAGATCTGCTGGAGGCAGCAACATGAAGCGTCCGTTCCGCACCGGCCTCGTGGCCGGCCTGCTTGCCCTCACCCTGGCTGGTGCGGCGTGCGGCTCCGGCTCGAGCTCCGACAAGTCGGCCAAGAGCGCCGGAGCCGTCACCGCCTCGACCGCCCCCGTCGCCCCCGAGACCACCGCCCCCGCCCCCGTCGAGACACCGGCCGCCGATCCCGCCACCACCGCCACCAGCGGCCCGGCGGCGGCGAAGCCGAAGCCCGTCGCTGCCCCCAAGCCGGCGGCTCCCAAGCCCGCCCCGACCACCACGACCACGGCCAAGAAGGCCGAGAAGGTCACCCTCCGGCTCGGCTACTTCCCCAACGTGACCCATGCCGCCGCCATCGCCGGCGTCGAGAAGGGGATCTTCGCCGACAAGCTCGGTCCCGACGTCGACCTCAAGACCGCCCTCTTCAACGCCGGCGGTGCCGCCACTGAGGCGCTGTTCTCCGGGGCCATCGACGCCACCTACATCGGCCCCAGCCCCTCGATCAACGCCTTCGTGAAGTCGAAGGGTGACGCCCTGCGGATCATCGCCGGGGCGACCTCGGGCGGTGCCTCCCTCGTCGTCAAGCCGAACATCAACAGCGCCGCCGACCTGAAGGGCCAGAAGGTCGCCACCCCCCAGCTGGGCAACACCCAGGACGTCGCCGCCCGGGCCTGGTTCCTGTCCCAGGGCCTCAAGACCGACATCCAGGGTGGCGGTGACGTGAAGATCGTGCCCCAGGACAACTCGCAGACCCTGGACACGTTCAAGTCGGGCCAGATCGCCGGCGCCTGGGTGCCCGAGCCGTGGGCCACCCGCCTGGTGCGGGAGGGCGGCGGCAAGGTCCTCGTCGACGAGCGGACCCTGTGGCCGGGCCAGCAGTTCGTGAGCACGCAGCTCATCGTCAGCCGCACGTTCCTCTCCGCCCACCCCGACGTGGTCGAGCGGCTCCTCCAGGGCCACATCGCCGCCACCGACTACATCAACTCGAACCCCGTCGAAGCGCAGGACGTCGTCAACGCCGGTATCGCCAAGGCGACCGGGCAGGCGATGAACCTCGACACGATCAAGGCCTCGTGGGGCGGGATGAGCTTCACCGTCGACCCGCTGGCCTCGACGCTCAACAAGGAAGCCAACGACGCCAAGTCCGTCGGACTCCTCGACGGCAGCGTCAAGCTGGACGGGATCTACGACCTGTCCATCCTGAACAAGCTGCTGGCGGCGGCCGGCAAGGCGCCGGTGGCCGATCACTGACAGGACCTCCGAGCAGAGGATGAGGAAGGACGGCGGCTCTCCCAGGAGCCGCCGTCCTCGCGTCTCCGGATCTTCACAGCTGGTTCAAAGCCGGGAAACCCTTGTCCCGTAAGGTGTCGGGTACCGGTTGGGGGGCCGACCCGAGGAGCCAGATGACCCCCATCCGCTGCCATCCCCATGTGTCGCACCTCGTCCGCGTCGCCCCCCGCCCGGCCGGGATCGGGCTGGACTTCGCCCGCTCGTGCCTGAGCGGGTACTCCTCCGTCGGCGCCGAGGACGAACGCATCTGGCGTGTCTGCACGCCGGCCGGGACGCTCCGGTTCGGTGGGCCTTTCGCCCGGGTCGTCCCCCGGCCCCGGGGCTACCGCCCGCACCGGATCGCCATCGGGACGCTCCAACCGGCGGTTCGGGGGCTGCGCCCCGTCGACGTCACCCTGGAACTGCTGCCCTGGTCGAGCCGGTGGAGCGAGCTGGCCCTCGTCGGCGGCCCGCTGAGGCGGCGCGACAGCCGGTCCCGGGCCGAGCGTGCCTACCTCCGGGCCGCCCACACCACGCTCGACCGCCTGGCGAGGGCGGTCGAGGCGCCACCGGCGGAGTGGTTGGCCCGCCTGGTGACGGGCCAACCCCTGCCGTACTCAGAACATGTAGCCGTCGTTCGTCGGCCGGGCAGGCCCGACCGGTAGCGCCGGGCCGGGCGCCGACCCACCGCCGCCGGATCCTCCGCCGGCGGAGCCCCCGACCTCGGTCGTGGCGCTGGCCTGGTTGTCGCCCCCGTTGGGGTCGTACATGCGGCTCGTGATGTAGGCCGTGTTGACGGCCGTCCCCGAGCTCGGCGCCCGGACCACCACCGTCACGGTGGCCGTGCCGCCGGAGACGAGGTCGCCGAGCTCGCAGACGACGTCGCCGCTCGACGGGGAGCACGTGCCCTGGCCGGGGGTCGCCGACACGAACTGCGACCCCTGGGGCAGCTGGTCGCTGAGGTGCGTTCCGTAGGCCAAAGCCGGCCCGGCGTTGGTCACGGTGATGGTGTAGGTCAGGTTCTCGCCCCCGGCGGCCGTGGGCCGGTCGACGGTGTTGGCCACCGAGAGGTCGGCGCCGTACTGGCCGCCCTGGACGTCGGTCGTGGACGTGGCCGAGTTGTTGCCTTCGTAGGGGTCGTACTCCCGGCCCATGACCGACGCCGTGTTGTAGATGGTGCCGCCCTGGACGGCTCTGACCGTGAGCGTGACGGTGGCCGTCCGGCCCGCCTCGAGCGTGTCGAGCGTGCAGCGGACGTACTGCTGGGCGACGGAACACACGCCCTGGGAGGCGGCCGACTGGACGAGGCGGGCCCCGCTCGGCAACTGGTCCGTCAAGCTGACGTCGGTCGTTGGCGCCGGGCCGGCGTTGGTGACGGTCAGCGTGTAGTCGAAGTTCGCTCCCTGAGTGGCCGGGTTCGGCGCTGACGTGTTGGACAGCTGGAGGTCGGCCGACGGGCGCCCGTTGCCGGGGTCGCCGTAGCCGGGTGGACCGAACCGGCCGGAGGAGACCGGGGCCGGGCTGTAGCTGTGCGGCAGGCGGCCGGGGCCCGAGCCGGACGGTCCGTTGAGGCCGCCGCCGTAGGGCAGTTGGAACCGGCCCTCGGCCATCGCGTGCGGGGCAGCGCCGGCGAGGAGGGCGGCCAACAGGCCGGCTCCCAGCGTCGCCCGCTTCCAGGATCTTGACGTGAACACGGTTGTCGCTCCTTCCCGAGACGGCCCGCACGCGCCATGGGGGTGGCGCAGTGCCGTCATTGGTGGCACCCCAGCGGCGACAGGAACCCGAGACTGCTCAGGTTCCCCAACACCGAAATCCCCAGAACTTTTTGAACAAATTCCGGCCCGCGATCCCGCCTGGATGCGATCCGAAAAAATTCCCGCTATATCCCAGCACTTCGTATTTGTCCCAGCCTGCAGGCCAGATTGTCGGCTTTGTCCAATCAATTGTCAAGCTGACGAGCCCGGACAATTTTGTGAAATGAAATCATGGATATCGGCGTTTTTTATATTTTCATCAGGCTCCAGGAACCGTCGGGCCCGAGCGACCAGGCGCTGGTGTTGGTGGCCGGCTCGGCGGTCAGGATCGCCTCCAGGCGGGCGGCCAGGGCGGCGTCTTCCACCGGGCAGAGGAGCTGGATCCTCCGGTCGAGGTTGCTCGGCGTGAGGTCGGCCGATCCGATGAAATACCGGGTGGAGCCGTCGCCGTGGCCGAAGCCGAAGATCCGGGAGTGCTCAAGGAAGCGCCCGACGAGCGAACGGACGCGGATGCGGTCCGACCGGCCGGGCACCCCGGGCCGCAAGCGGCAGATCCCCCTGATCACGAGGTCGATCTCGCAGCCAGCCGTCGACGCCGCATAAAGCGCCTCGATGACCTC
>JAUZEY010000426.1 GCA_030838785.1 Actinomycetota bacterium
GCCGCCGACGGACCGTGCTTTCGAAGGCGATCACCCCCGCCTGGTCGCCGATCTCGTCGGCCACCAGGGCCACGGCCACGGCGGCGTCGAGGGCGGCGTCGAGCCTCGTCAGGGGGACACCGGAGCCGGCGTCGGCGCTCACCGGCGCGGCCATGAGCCGGCCGGCGTCGATGCAGCAGATCACGTTGCGGTCCTGCTCGACCCGGTACTGGTTGCTCATCGGCCGCCCGGTGCGGGCGCTGGCCCGCCAGTTGACCTGGCGGATGTCGTCGTCCGGGAGATAGTCCCGGATCGACTCGAAGTCGGTCCCGAGCCCGAGCGGCCCCCGGGTGAGGACGCCGGGGTCCCGGAAGCGGCCCTGGCGCACGGCCACCACCAGCCGGTGGGCCGCCGGCATGTCGGGATAGACGAGCACGTCGGACTCCTCCCCGAGCCGGTGGTGGATCCGGCCGAGCCCGAACCGCCCCTCGACCCGCACGGCGGGGGCGGGCAGGGCATGGCGGCCCCGCCGCCGGGGGACGACCGTGGCGGTGAGGGGCCCGTCCGACTCCCGGGGCTCGAGGTCGAGGTCGGGGGGGACGGGCTGGCGGACGCGGGTCGCCGCCCCGCCGGCGTCGACGTCCACGACGACCTGGGCCGGCACTCCCCGGGCCAGGATCGCCGGCACGGACCGCGCCACCCGCGGCGGCCGGCGGACGGCCAGAGCGTCCCCGGCGGCGCCGGCCAGGAGGGCGAGGGCGATGAGCGCCGGCAGCGCCGGCGGCAGGAAGAGGAAGCCGAGGGCGGTGCCGGCGAGCAGCAGGGCGAGCCGGGGCGTCGGGCTCATGGGCCGGGTCGGGCGCGTCGGGCCGGGGTCCGGGCGGCGGTGGTCATCGGGCGGCGCAGAGGCTCAGCGGGGGACGGGGACGGAGGCCAGGGCGGCGGCGATGGCGTCGTCGGGGCGGTAGCGCTCCAGCTCCGCCTCGGGCCGCAGCACGAGCCGGTGCCGGAGGACGGGCGCCGCCATGCCGGCGACGTCGTCGGGGGTGACGAAGGCCCGGCCGCGGAGGCGGGCGGCGGCCCGGGCGGCGGCGAGGAGGTGCACGGCGGCCCGGGGGCTGGCGCCGAGGGCGACGCTGGGCAGCTCCCTCGTCCGGCGGACGACGGCCACCACGTAGGCGCCCACCTCGTCGGCCACGGTCGTGGCGTCCACCTCGGCCTGGGCGGCGGCGAGGTCGGCGGCGGTGGCCGCCACCTGCACCTCCTCCAGCGCGATCGGGGTCACCCCGCGGTGGGGGAGGCGGAGGATGGCCTCTTCGTCGGCCACCGTCGGGTAGCCGACGTCGACCTTGAGGAGGAAGCGGTCGAGTTGGGCCTCCGGGAGAGGGTAGGTGCCCTCGTACTCGATCGGGTTCTGGGTGGCGACGACCAGGAACGGCCGGGGGAGCGGGTGCGACACGCCGTCGACGCTGACCTGGGCCTCCTGCATGGCCTCGAGGAGGGCGGCCTGGGTCTTGGGGGGCGTTCGGTTGATCTCGTCGGCCAGCAGCACATTGGTGAACACCGGGCCGGGCCGGAAGGCCAGGTCCTGGCGGCCGCGAGCGCCTTCGACGGGCATGGCGTCGAACCGGAGCGTCACCGTGCCCGACAGGTCCGACGGCAGCATGTCGGGCGTGAACTGCACGCGGCGGAAGTCGAGCCCGAGGGCCGCCGACCAGGCCCGGGCGAGGAGGGTCTTGGCCACGCCGGGGACTCCCTCCAGCAGCACGTGGCCGCCCACCACCGCCGCCGCCAGCAGGAGGTCGACCACCTCGTCCTGCCCCACCACGACGCGGCGGACCTCGGTCGCGACACGATCCCGGAGCGAAACGAGGGCCGTGCCCGGGGGGCCGGAAGGCGTTGCCATCGTCATCCTTCTCCTCCAGTCAGACGGGCCAGGGCCCGGCCGGCGGCCAGGATGCCGGTCTCGTCGGTCGGGCCACCCCCCACGGCCGCCCCGGCTTCCTCCGGCGTCAGGCCGAGGCCGACGCCGGCCCGGTAGAGATCGTCGGAGCCGGCATCCCCCGGGAGGCCCGTCCGACGGGCGATCAGCTCCCGGGCCCGGCGGCGGACCGGTTCGACGGCCTCGAACGGGCGGCGGGTGCGCACCAGCGTGCCGGCCACGGCGTCGACGTAGGCCCAGCGGGGCGGCGGGAGCGGGCGGGACTCGTCCTCCGGAGGGCCGAGCCGGCGGCTCCGGGCGAGGAGCCAGGTGGCGGCGGCCAGGCCGAGGCCGGCCAGCGTCATTCGCCACCGCCGGGGGAGGGCGGCCAACCCTTCCCCCCGCCCGTAGCCGTGGGCGCCCTCGGCGAACAGGACGGTGCGTCCGGGACCCCCGGGCAGTCCCAGGGCCAGGGCGGCGTCGTCGTCGACGGCCAGGAGGGCGTTCTGGACGGGCGACGGATCGGCCAGGGCCACGACCCGGCCTTGCTCCGAGAGGCCGGCCAGGGCGATCACCCGCCCGTCGTCGCCGGCCAGGATGGGCTCGAGCCCGCCGGGATCGGACCACGAGCCGAGCTGGGCCGTCCGCACGGTGGTGACGCCGTCGACCTCCGGTGCCGTCGCCCCGACCGGCCCGGCGGCCCGGGTCCCGTCGCCGCTCAGGGTCGGCGGATCGTCGACCACCGACTGCAGCCAGTCGCCGGCGCCCACGCCGCCGGCCACGAGGTGCCCGCCGCGGTGGACGAACTGGCCCAGGTTGCGGGCCTCGGAGCCGGTCAGCCCGGGGGCGTCGAGCACCACCACGGTGGTCGCCGGATCGAGGCCGGACGGGTCGAGATCGCCCCGGAGGCGGTCGACGTGGTACCCGAACCGGCTCAGGAGCTCGGCCCAGGCCGACGTCCCGTCGGGCCGGTTGGAGTACGACGACGACGGCGACCCGCCCCCCTGTCCGCCCCCACCGGGCAGGAACGACGACAGCACGGCCAGCGCCAGGAACGCCGCTCCGGCCCCGATCGACAGCCTCGCCGCCCGCCGCCGCGCCACCACGACCGGGTCCGCGTCCAGGGCGGGAGCGGTCATCGTCGCGTTCCGGCGGTGGCGCGGGCGGCTTCGACGACGCCGGGCCAGGTGGCGCGGGCGGCGACGACGTCGGATTCCGAGGCGGGGCGCCCGCCGTACGCGACCTCGTCGAAGTGTCCGGCCAGCTCGTCGAAGTGCGGTGACCGCAGGGTCCGGCTCACGGCGGCGTTGGTGAGGCCGGGGCGCAGCCGCACCGCGCCGGCGTCGGCGAGGCGGACGAGGCCGGCCCGGAAGCGCAGCCGGAGGGCGGCGTCGAGGTCGCCCCGGCGCTCGGCCTCGTCGGCTCGGCGTTCGAGGTCGTCGGGATCGAGGCTGTCACCAGCAGCGGTGGGGCGGCCCCCGCCGGGCATCCGCTGCCGGCCGCGGCTGGCCGAGAGCCGGATGGTGAGGACGACGGCGGCGGCCACGACCACCGCGGCCAGCGCCAGCCACAACGGGGATCCCACGCTCGGGAGGGCGTCGCCGATGGCCCGGAAGAACCGCAGGACGGGGTCTACGACGAGCTCGCCGAGGCGCCGGAAGAAGCCGGCGAAGGGCTTGGGTCCCTGATGGGGATGGTAGCGGCGGTCGGCCAGGATGCCCTTGGCCACCCGCCGGGCGGCATCCGGATCGACCGCCCCGAGCCCCGGCGCGGTCACGACGGTTCGGGCGGCTCGCCCGGCGGCCGGCCGCCGCTCGGGGCCGGCCACTGGCCGCCGGGAGGAGGCCACCCTCCGCCGGGGCCGCCGGGCGAACCCGACCGGCCGCCGCCGGCTTCGGTCTGCGGGCCGCTGGGGGCGGGCCAGCTGCCGGGCGGAGCGACCCAGGCCCCGGGGGTGACCCAGGGGCCGCGGGCCGGGAGGGCGGCCCCGGGGATGCCGACACCCTGGGACAGGAGCTCGAGATCGAAGCCCTCCTTGCGTACCCGGAGGTCGAAGTAGATGAGGACCAGGACGGCGGACATGAAGGGCGTGGTGATCACCGACGAGATCACGCTCACGACGGTCCTGACCGCGATCGCCGCCACCGAGCCGCTGTCCCAGCGCTGGGCCAGGAGGCTGAGCGGGATGCCGAAGACGAGCCCGACGAAGAACTGGAACATGAAGCCCAGTGCCAGCGCCCCGAACGTCGGCCACCACCGGCCCCGGACCAGGCGGAACGACCGGCGCAGGGCGCCCGTCCCCCGCTCCCCCTCGGCGATCAGGACCGGGAAGGCGATCGACCACGACACCCCGAGCCAGATGAAGGGGATGAGCAACGCCACGGCCGAGAGGCCGAGCCCGATAGCCAGCAGGAGGCCGAGCCAGATCAGCGACCGGAGCCGGCTGGTGGCCGCCTTGAGGGAGTCGCGCCAGTCGGGCGTTCCGCCCAGGTAGGCGACGCTCACCGCCCGCAGCACCGCCGCGCTGGCGATCAGGAAGGCCAGGGCGGACAGCGTCTGGGCCGTGACCAGGCCCGCCACCCACGCGGCGAGGGCGTGCGTGTCGATCGAGGGGTTTCCGGCCTCGTCGACCCGGTTGAACACGGCGTCGGTCGAAGTCACCGAGGCGGTGACCAGCGCCGCCAGGACCTGGACAGGCGCCACGACGACGAACACGATCCGGGCCAGCGTCGAGAGATGCCGCCGCCAGATCTTGATGGCCACGTCGATGATCTCGCCGACCGAGAGAGGCCGCAGGTCCGGCACCAGCACGGCCGTCAGCGTAACCAGCCCCGCCGCCCGGAGAAGCGGCCGGTCACGGGCGGGACCGCGCCAAACTGGCGTTCGCTTCCCGGGATATAGCGGAAAGCGAACGCCAGTTGGAGGGGTCGGCGGGGAGCGGGGGACGTTACAGGGTCTGGATCAGGGCGGCGTCGCCCTGGCCGCCACCGCCGCAGAGGGCGGCCGCGCCGAGACCGCCGCCCCGGCGGCGCAGCTCGTTGATCAGCGTCATCACGAGCCGGGCGCCCGACATGCCGATCGGGTGGCCGAGGGCGATGGCGCCGCCGTTCACGTTGACGATCTCGTCGCTGATTCCGAGGTCGGCCATGGAGGCCAGGCCGACGGCAGCGAAGGCCTCGTTGATCTCGAACAGGTCGATGTCGGAGACCTGCTTGTTGACCTTGCCCAGGGCCTTCTTGATGGCGTTGGCCGGCTGGAGCTGGAGCGACGGGTCGGGGCCGGAGACCATGCCGTAGCCGATCAGCTCGGCCATCGGGGTGACCCCGAGGCGCTCGGCGGCGGCCTTGCTCATCACGACCATGGCCGCCCCGCCGTCGGAGATCTGGGAGGCGTTGCCGGCGGTGATCGTGCCTTCCTTCGAGAAGGCCGGCCGGAGGTTCCCCAGGCTCTCGGCCGTCGTGCCGGGCCGAACGCCCTCGTCGGAGTCGATCACGATCGGATCGCCCTTGCGCTGGGGCACCGACACCGGGGTGATCTCGTCGGCGAAGCGACCGTCCTTGATGGCGGCGGCGGCCCGCTCGTGGCTCTGGGCGGCCAGCTCGTCGGCCGCCTGGCGGGTGATCGAGGGGTACTGGGCGTTGTACTTCTCGGTGCCGGAGCCCATGTGGACGGCGTCGAAGGCGCACCACAGCCCGTCCAGGATCATCGAGTCGATCAGCTCGGCGTTGCCCATGCGGTAGCCGGCCCGTGCGCCGGGCAGCAGGTAGGGGGCCTTGGTCATCGACTCCATCCCGCCGGCCACGACGACCTCGGCATCGCCGGCTTGGATCATCTGGTCGGCGGCGTAGAGGGCGTTGATTCCCGACAGGCAGACCTTGTTGAGCGTCATGGCCGGGACCGTCATCGGGACGCCGCCCTTGACGGAGGCCTGACGGGCGGTGATCTGGCCCTGCCCGGCCTGGAGCACCTGGCCCATGATGACGTAGTCGACGGCGTCGCCGCTGATCCCGGCCCGTTCCAGCGCCGCCTTGATGGCGAAGCCGCCGAGGTCCATGGCGGAGAAGCCGGCGAGCCCCCCGGCCTGCTTCCCGATCGGTGTGCGAGCGGCAGAGACGATGACCGAACCAGGCATGGCGCACTCCCTGTGTCGTGGCGAGGCCTCCGATTCTACGAGGGCTCCCCCTCCGACGAGAACTGGCTCCCCCGATCGAGGGAAGGCTCTGGGTTCTCTCTGGGAGATACTGGGTATCGGCCTCGGCAACACACATCCGTCAAGCATTTGGTTGACATATCAAGCAGACCCGGGGGTAACATTTACCCATGCAGGAGATCCTGGACGCCATCCTCCACGACGCCTCCGGACCCGAGCTGCAGGCGCTGCCGCTGCCAGAGACGTTCCGGGCCGCCACCGTCCACAAGGACGACGTGGAGCTCTTCGCCGGGATGCTCTCGGAGGAGAAGGACCCGAAGAAGAGCATCCACATCGACCAGGTCCCGATCCCGGAGCTGGCTCCGGACGAGGCCGTCGTGGCGGTGATGGCCAGCGCAATCAACTTCAATACCGTCTGGACCTCGATCTTCGAGCCACTCCCGACCTTCCTCTTCCTCGACCGCCTCGGCCGGGAGAGCGTCTGGGGGAAGCGCCACGACCTGCCCTACCACATCATCGGGAGCGACGCCTCGGGCGTGGTCCTGCGGACGGGCTCGGCGGTGCGGAACTGGAAGCCCGGCGACCGGGTGACCATCCATTGCAACTACGTCGACGACCAGGACCCGTCGGCCCACGACGACTCGATGTTGGCCGCCAACCAGCGGATCTGGGGCTTCGAGTCGAACTTCGGCGGCCTCGCCGACCTGACCGTCGTCAAGGCCAACCAGCTGATGCCCAAGCCGACCCACCTCACCTGGGAGGAGGCCGCCTGTAATGCCCTGACCAACAGCACGTCTTACCGGATGCTGGTCAGCCCCAACGGCGCCCCCGTCACCCAGGGTCAGATCGTCCTCATCTGGGGGGCGAGCGGGGGCCTCGGCGGCTACGCCTGCCAGTACGTCCTCAACGGCGGGGGCATCCCGGTGGCGGTGGTCTCGTCGCCGGAGAAGGTCGAGCTGATGCACGAGCTCGGCGTCGAGCACGTGATCGACCGAAAGGCCGAGGGCTACCGGTTCTGGAAGGACGAGCGCACCCAGGACCCGGCCGAGTGGCGCCGCTTCGGACGCCGCATCCGGGAGCTGGCCGGTGGCGACCCCGACATCGTCTTCGAGCACCCCGGCCGCCACACCATGGGCGCCTCCGTGTTCGTGACCCGCCGGGGCGGGACGGTCATCACCTGCGCCGCCACCTCCGGCTACATGATCGAGTACGACAACCGGTACCTGTGGATGAGTCTCAAGACCATCAAGGGCTCCCACTTCGCCAACTACCGGGAGGCGTGGGAGGCCAACCGGCTGATCTGCCAGGGCAAGATCCAGCCGATCCTGTCGTCGGTCTATCCCCTGGAGGAGGCGGGCGAGGCGGCCTGGCAGATCCACCAGAACCTCCACGAGGGCAAGATCGGCGTGCTCTGCCTGGCCCCCGAGGAAGGTCTGGGGGTGACCGACCCGGGGCTGCGGGCCAAGGTCGGCGAGGACCGGATCAACGTCTTCCGCCGCCACGCCTGACCCGTTCTAGAGTCCCTGACCGGTTCTAGAGTCGCAGCATGCTGACCGAGATCGACCACGTCGCCATCGCCGTCCACGACCTGGAAGCAGCGATCGAGTACTACCGATCGACCTTCGGCGTCGAGCCCGTCCACCGGGAGCGCATCGAGAAGGACGGAGTCGACGAGGCCCTCATCAAGGTGGCCGACTCCTACATCCAGCTCCTCACGCCCACCCGGGACGACTCCCCGGTGGCCAGGTTCCTGGCCGCCAAGGGGGAGGGCATGCACCACGTCGGCTACCGGGTCGAGAGCTGCGCCGAGGCGCTCGGCCGGGTCAAAGGCGAGGGTCACCGGGTGATCGACGACGCACCCCGCCCGGGCAGCCGCGGGACGACGGTGGCCTTCGTGCACCCCAAGGGGGCCTTCGGCACCCTGATCGAGCTGGTCGAGGAGCCGGCGACCCCCCACTGACACCCAGCGGGCCCCGCGCACGAATTCCCGCGGAATCGGGGCAAAATGGCTCAATTGGCGCACCTTCAGCTGTCGGCACGGGCGGAAGAAGGTCCGGATTGTCCCGGTGTCGAACGAATTCGAACGTCAGTTTCCAAGTCATTTCGGAGTAGTTGGCGCATTTTGCGCCTGAAGGGGGTCGTCACCATGCGGCGTTGGGTGCTGATGCTGGGGCTGGCGGTGCTCGGGGCGGCGGTCATGCCCCTGGCCGCATCGGCGGGGCAGGGTGCGGCGCAGGCACAGCCGTCGGCGGCGGTCGCCTCGCCGGCCTCGTTCAACCTCGGCGGCGCCAAATGCCCCCTCATCGCCGTTCCCGCCGCCGGGGGGACTGGGGGTGACCCCCTGACAACGGCGGCGGCAGCCGCCAATGGCGGCACGAAGCCGGTCGGGGTCGGCACATGTCCCGGCGTGCGGCCCGGCGCCGAGGTGCAGACCGAGGTCGGCCTCTGCACCCTCAACTTCCTCTTCGAGGCGCCCGACCACGAGCGCTTCATCGGCACCGCCGGTCACTGCATCCTCGGTTCGGGCCCGGTGGCCGACAACGCCGGCGAGAAGACCTGGCCCAAGGGCGCCGGCCCGCAGGCCAAGGACTCGACGGGGCACCGCATCGGCGAGTTCGCCTACGCCATCCTGCAGGAACCGAAGGACTTCTCCCTCATCCGGCTCGATCCCGGCGTCGAGGCCAGCCCCGAGATGTGCGACTTCGGCGGCCCGACCGGCATCAACGACGACATCAGCGGGGACCCGAAGGTCCTCGAGTACTGGGGGAACGGCGTAGGCATCGGCTCGACCGTGCCGGCCCGCTCCGCCGTGGCGGCTGGCTTCCCCAACGCCGACCACGTCTACGCCGCCGGCCTGGCCCTCCCGGGCGACTCCGGCAGCGCCGTCATCAGCGACGACGGGCGGGCGGTGGGCGTGCTCGTGACGACCGGGATCCACGGCTTCGGCGTCGACCAGAACGGCGTTGACTTCGGCACCATGGGCATCACCCGCCTCGCACCGCAGATGGCCCAGGCCTCCAAGGTGCTGGGCACCAGCCTGTCGCTGGTGACGACCAAGAAGTAGCGCCCCACCAGCAGGTCCGCACCGGGAAGGGGCACTACCCTTCCCGGTATGGCGATCGAAGAGTCGGACATCCAGGAGCAGGCCGAGGCCGAGGCGCTCCACGGTGACGAGGGCGGGCCAGGCCTCAAGGATTCAGGGCCGGCGCCGGTCCCCCACCCGCTCCAGGAGCGGGTCGAGGAGCTGGCCAAGCTCAAGGAAGCCGCCCTCCACGCCGGCAGCCCGGCAGCCATCGAGCGCCAGCACGCCCGGGGCAAGCTCACCGCCCGGGAGCGGCTCGATGTGCTGCTCGACCCGGGCAGCTTCGTGGAGCTCGACATGCTGGCCCGCCACCGGGCCCACGGATTCGACATCGAGCGCACCCGGCCCCTGACCGACGGGGTCGTCACCGGCTGGGGAACGGTCGACGGGCGCAAGGTCTTCGTCTTCTCCCAGGACTTCACCGTCTTCGGCGGCGCCCTCGGCGAGGTGTTCGCCGAGAAGATCCACAAGGTCATGGACCTCGCCGAGTCGGTCGGGGCGCCGTTCATCGGCATCAACGACGGAGCCGGCGCCCGCATCCAGGAGGGCGTGGTCTCCCTGGCGGCCTACGGCGGGATCTTCTACCGCAACGTCAAGGCGTCGGGGGTCATCCCCCAGATCAGCGTCGTCATGGGCCCCTGCGCCGGCGGAGCGGTGTACTCCCCGGCGATGACGGACTTCATCTTCATGGTCCGGGGCACCTCCCACATGTTCATCACCGGCCCGGACGTGGTGAAGGCCGTGACCGGCGAGGACGTCACCCAGGAGGAGCTCGGCGGGGCCATGACCCACGCCTCCAAGTCGGGCGTGGCCAGCTTCGTCTACGACGACGAGCGCCAGTGCCTGGAGGAGGTCCGCTACCTCCTGTCGTTCCTGCCCTCCAACAACCTGGAGGACCCGCCCTACGTCGCCCCGGAGGACGACGCCGAACGGCCCTGCCCCGGGCTGATCGACCTCATCCCCGACAGCCCCAACAAGCCCTACGACATGAAGAAGGTCATCGCCGAGGTCGTCGACGACGGCGATTTCCTGGAGGTCTTCCCCTTCTGGGCCGGCAACATCGTGACCGCCTTCGCCCGGATTGACGGGCACGCCGTGGGCATCGTCGGCAACCAGCCCCAGGTGCTGGCCGGCACGCTCGACATCGACGCCTCGGAGAAGGCCGCCCGCTTCGTGCGGACGTGCGACGCCTTCAACATCCCGATCGTCACGTTCGTCGACGTCC
>JAUZEY010000442.1 GCA_030838785.1 Actinomycetota bacterium
CTCCGGCGCCCCCTGATACCTCCTGGGGCCGGGCTCTTCCCGCCCCGATCCAGGGCATCATTCCTCGCAGTTGGCGGCCGACTTCCTCGACCGGATGGGCGGCGGCCCTCGCCCGCAGGGCGTTGAACACCGGACGGCCGGCCCGGTTCTCGAGGATCCACTCCCGGGCGAAACGGCCGGACTGGATCTCGTCGAGGATGCGCCGCATCTCGGCCCGGGTCTCCTCGGTGACGATTCGGGGCCCCCGGGTCATGTCGCCGTATTCCGCCGTGTCGGAGATGGAGAACCGCATGTTGGCGATGCCGCCCTCGTAGATGAGGTCGACGATGAGCTTGACCTCGTGGAGGCATTCGAAGTAGGCCGACTCGGGTTGGTAACCGGCCCCGACGAGCGTGTCGTAGCTGGCCATGATGAGCTCGGTGATCCCGCCGCACAACACGACCTGCTCCCCGAACAGGTCGGTCTCGGTCTCCTCCCGGAACGTCGTCTCCAGTACACCGGCTCGGGTGGCGCCGATGGCCTTGGCGTAGGCCAGGGCCGTCTCCTTCGCCTTCCCGGTGGCGTCCTGGGCCACCGCCACCAGGGCCGGCACCCCGCCGCCCTCCTCGAACGACCGCCGCACGAGATGGCCCGGGCCCTTGGGGGCGATCATCCAGACGTCGACATTGGGCGGTGGGACGACCTGTCCGAAGTGGATGTTGAAGCCGTGGGCGAAGGCGATGGAGTCCCCGGCCCGCAGGTGGGGTGCGATGCTCTCCCGGTACACCGACGCCTGCTCCGTATCGGGCAGCAGCACCATGATCACGTCGGCCTCGTCACAGGCCCCTTCGATGGACGTCACCTTCAGCCCCGCGGCGGCCGCTTTGGCCTGCGACGACGAACCGTCCCGGAGGCCGATGCGGACGTCGATGCCCGACGCCTGGAGGTTCAGTGCGTGGGCGTGGCCCTGCGATCCGTAGCCGAGGACGGCGACCGTCCGGCCCTCGAGCAGGGCGAGTTCGGCGTTGTCGTCGTAGTGGACGGTCGCGGCCACGGGGGTGCTCCTTTCGGGGTTCGGGTGCCCGGTCGAGAGACACGTCGGGGGAGACGGTTCGGCGCTCTCGACCGGGCCACCCGGTCACCCACCTTCAGGTGGGGATTCTGCGGCCCTCGAGGTCAGAGGAGCGCGGCGGTCGTGGGGAACCGGCGGACCCGGTCCGACGGCGGGGCGGACGCTGCCTGGGCGCCGACCGGAGCGGGAGTCGGCGCCGACGCCTCCGGCGCGGCGGGCTCGTCCCCGCTCGACTCGGTGCGGTACTTGGCGAACGACGTCGACTGGCCGAGGATCAACGAGGTGGACTTCTCCGCCGACGCATTGGCGAGCGTGATGTTGATCCCGCCGGAGAAGGCCTCGGTCTTTCCCGGCTCCTTGCCCTTGTCGAACGAGGACCGGACGAGGTGCACGCTGATCCCGGCCTTGTCGAGCGAGGCGTCGACCTGCTTCTGGGCGTCGGCCGACGACGAGCCCGGCAGCGGGTCCTTGACCACCACGCCGGCCTCGGTGATGGCGACCCGCTGACCCTGGACGGCCGCACCGCTGATGGCCACCCCCGATGTCGCCTCGTCGGCGCCGACGGCGCCGGCCGTGCTCACGGCGTTGGAGACGATCTCGTCGATGCTCAGGACGTCACCGATCTTCACACCGTGCAGCGTCGCCGTGCTCGATGCCGAGACCATGTGCTTGGCCGCGTCGTATCCGGTCGCGCTCGTGGCCGCGACGCTCCTGAACGACAGGGCGCCCCCGACGATCCCTTCGCCGGCCGAGGCGTGGGAGTAGTTGGACGGCTTGTCGTCGCTACGGCAGATGGCGATGCCGGCCCCGGTGGTGGCGTCCGGCTCCTGCTTGCTGGAGGGCGGCTGCTCCGTCAACGACTGGTGGACGTTGGGGCCGGTCCCCTCCCCAACGCCGGGATAGAAGCACTCCGACGACTCGGGGGAGGAGGTCTGGTTGAAGTAGACGTACTCCACGACCCGGCCGGCCAGGCCGGGTTCGACCACCGACCCCTTGCCGTTGGCGTCGGGCGTCTGGTTCGTCTGGCTGAGGGCGTAGCCGACCGAGGGCTCGATCCGCAGCGGCGTCAGGATCACCGTCTGGATGGCCGACGACTCGGCCTTGGTCGAGTAGATGGCGTTGTCCGCCTGGTCGCCATCGGCCCCGGCGGTCAACGGGGCGACGACCGAGCCCACAAGGGCCGCGACCGACAGCAGAAGGATGGGGCGTCTGCGACTCATGGTGTGGTGACCTCCTGGAGCGCCTTCCTCCCGGCCAGGTATGCGCCGTGGAGGACAGATGGGTTGTCGATGAGCTGCTGGCTCGTTCCGGCGAAAGCCAGGGAGCCGTGTTCGAGTACGAAGGCGACGTCCGCCATTCCGAGGACGAGCCGGGCGAACTGCTCGACGAGAAGGATCGTCACGCCCGAGGCCTGGATCTCCTTGAGGGCGGCGAGCAGGCGTTGGACGACGATGGGAGCGAGCCCGAGGGACAGCTCGTCGATCATCAGCAGGCGGGGCTTGGTCAGCAGGCCCCGGGCGATGGCCAGCATCTGCTGCTCACCACCGGAGAGTGTCCCCGCCAGCTGGTTGGGCCGATCGACGAGAACCGGGAACAGGTCGGCGACGCTGGCCATCGCCTCGCCCATCGCCCGGCGTCCCTCCCGCTTGGCGAACAGCCCCATCATGAGGTTCTCGCGGACGGTCATCCCGGGGAACACGCCCCGACCTTCGGGAACGTGGGCGATGCCCAGCCGGACGCTTTTCTCCGGCGCCGTGCCGGTGATCTCCTCGTCCTCGAACAGGACCCGTCCCGATCGGGGTTTGACCGAGCCGGCGATGACCCGCAGCAAGGTTGTCTTTCCGGCCCCGTTCGGGCCGAGGAGCGTGGCGATCGATCCTTCGGGCACGTCGATCGAGACGTCACGCAGGACCGACGAACGGCCATAGCCGGCCGAAACCCGTTCAACCGACAACATCATCAGGCCAAAACCTCCTCGTGGATCGTCCCCAGATAGGCGGCGATCACGTTCGGGTCGTTGCGGACGTCGTCCGGCGGACCCGAGGCGATCACCCGCCCGTAGTCGAGAACCGTGACCGTGTTGCAGTTCCCCATGACGAGCGCCATGTCGTGCTCGACGATCAGCACCGTCAGCTGCAGCTCGTCGCGCAGCTGCCGGAGCACCTCGCCGAGCCGCTCGGACTCCTGCATGCTCAGCCCGGCGGCCGGCTCGTCGAGCAACAGCATCTCCGGTTCCGACGTCAGGGCCCGGGCCAGCTCCACGAGCTTCAAGGTGCCATGCGACAGGTCGCCGGCGACGGAGTCACGCAGGTGGGCGAGGCCGAGGAACTCGAGATTGGCCTCGGCCGCATGCCGTACCTTCTCCTGCCGGTGGTGCGAGTCGAGGCCCAGCGCGTCCCGGAGAAGGTTCCCCGACCAGTGGGCCTGCTCCGCCACCATGAGGTTCTCGAGAACGGTCAGGTTCGGCAGGACGTTGATGTTCTGGAACGTCCGCGCGATCCCGAGCCGGGCCCGGCGGTACGACGGAAGCCCGGTCAGGTCGGTGCCCTTGAAGAAGATGCGGCCCTCCGAGGGGCGGTAGATCCCCGTCACGCAGTTGAACAGCGTCGACTTGCCGGCACCGTTCGGGCCGACCAGGCCGTGGACCTCGCGGGGCTGAACCGAGAAGGAGACGTCGCTCAGGGCGATGGTGCCTCCGAAGGAAATGCAGACCCCCTCGACGTCCAGCAGGGTCCCCCCGCTGCCGTTCGAGTTGGCTTGGCGGCCCCGCATGCGCCGGCTCGAGCCCGTCTCGCCGTCGAGGAGCGACACCTCGGCCCGGGACCGGGCGGCCAGCGCCCGGATACTCGTCGTGGGCGAGTCTCCGTTCTCCGACGGCGCGGCCAGGATCGTGCCCCTGAGGTCGATCTCGACCTCACCGGACTCGTCCGCGGCGTCCTCGCCCTCGGGGGCTTTGGCCAACCGTCCCTTCAGCAGGACCAAGAGTTCGCCGACCCGCTTCGGAATGGCGACCAGACCACCGGGGAGGAGCAGCACGAAGAACACCATGCCGAGCCCGCCGATCATGTACGTCCAGTACTGCAGGGCCGTCACCCCGGCGAACAGCTGGGGATACCAGGCGAAGGCCAGGCCGGCGATGTAGGGCCCGATGAGCGAGCCCATGCCACCCACGATCGCCACGGCCAGGATGTAGAAGCCGAACTGGACGTTGAAGAGGTCCTTGTTGATGTTGGCGATCAGGCCGCCCAGCAGCACACCGGCGATGGCGGCGTACACCGCGCTGATGCAGAAGCCGGCCAGCTTGTAGGAGGCGACGTTCCCGCCGACGTGACTGAACACCGTCTCGCTCTCCCGGACAGCCATCATCCCCCGGCCCATCGTCCGGTGGCGGAGGTTGGCGGCCAGCAGTGTCAGCACGACGGCGATCGCCAGGCAGAGGAGGTAGTAGTTCTTGTCGTTCAGGAAGTCGACCCCGAAGGCGTGGGGCCGGTGCAGCACCGTGTCGTTGGAGTAGCCGCCGCCCATCTGCTCGAACACTCCCCGTTCGGCCGTGTAGCCGAAGGCGAGGGTGGCGACGGCGAGCTGGAGGCCACGGATCCGCAGCGCCGGGATGCCGACGACGAGGCTGAAGAGCAGAGCGGCCCCGACGACGACCGGCATGATGGCCAGGAACGGCCAGCCGTGCGTCTGCAGCTTGGCCGTGGCGAAGGCCCCGGCGCCGGCGAAGGCGGCGTGCCCCAGCGACGCCTGCCCCACCCAGCCGGTGAGCATCGACAACGACATGGCGGCCAGGCCGTAGACGACCCCGAGCGTGAAGATGAAGGCCGTGAAGTGGCTTCCGAAGAGCGGGATCGAGCACACGGCGGCGGCCACGGTCACGGCCGCGATCTGACGCGCCCGGCGGGAGGCCATGAGACCCTGCAGTTTGGCGTTCATGCCGCCCTCACCAGCTTCCGGTTGCCCCGGAAGCCCTGGTAGAGCATCGCCAGGACCACCAGGCCGAAGGGCAGGTAGTTGACGCTGTCCCGCACGTGGATGTAACCCTGGAAGTAGGCCTCGGTGACCCCGAGCAGGAGACCACCGATGATCGCCCCCGAGAGGCTGTTCAGGCCGCCGAGGAGGGCGGCCACCAGCGCCTTGACGGAATACAAGGGCATTCGCAGGGAGTCGAGCAGGGTCAGGGGCGCCAGCATCACCCCGGCCAGCGCCGCCAGCAGGGCCGCCACCGACCAGGCGATCGTGGAGACATAGAACGGGCTGACACCGAGGCCCCGGGCCGACTCCGGGTTCTCGACGTAGGCCCGGATGGCCGTACCGGCCCGGGTCCACTTGAACAGCACGCCGATGAGCGCCGCCGCCACGGCGACGCAACCGAAGCCGAGGAGCTGCGGGTAGCTGAAGTTGAAGCCGGCCACGCTGACGAACCGCAGCGGCACGGCGGCGGGGAAGACCTTCTCCTGGGCGCCGAAGATGATGACGGCCAAGCCCTGCAACGTGAGCAGGAGGCCGAGGGAGGCGACCGCCGCATCGAGCGGAGGCCGGTTCCGGAGCGGCCGCATGATCGTCCAGTCGATCGTGATCCCCATGGCGATGGCGGCCAGCGCCGTCAGCCCCAGGGCCAACCCGTAGTTCATGTGGCGGTGGAGGAACGAGAGCGCCACGAAGGCGAGGAACATCGCCATCCCGCCGTGGGCCAGGTTGAGAACCCGGGTCGCCTTGTACGTGACGACGAATCCCAGCCCGAGGACCCCGTAGATGGAGCCCGAGATCAGACCGCTCAGGATCGTCTGGAAGAGGAGTTTAAAGTCCACCGAACTGGCCTTCCTGTGTGCGCATCGGGGCGTGGTGGGGGAAGGCGGGCGACCCCGCCCTCCCCCAACCAGCCGACGGGCTTACGCTCTTACGTGGCCTTCTTGAACGACGGAGCCTCGACGATGCCGGTCTGCGGGACGAACTTCTTGTCCATCACCTTCATGAACACCGACGAGATGTTCGATCGCTTGGCGACACCGGGCCCGGGGTGGAACGTCAGCTTCACGCCCCAGTGGGTGTCCCAGTCGTGGATGTTCTCCACGTGCTCCCGCACACCGTCCCGGGTGAGGTTCTTGCCGCACGACTCGATGGATTCCATCGTCAGCCGGGCCGCCACGCCGGTCAGCCCCAGCCACGGGCTGTAGGTGAGCTCCTTCAGGTCGTAGTACTTGCCGACGGTCTTCTTGAACTCCTGCAGACCAGGAGAGTCGACCTCGTAGGGCAGCATGTGGTTCTGGACCACGGTGCCGTTGGAGTACTCACCGAGGAACTCGATGAGCTTGTCGACGTAGGCCGTGGTGTCCCAACCGAATCCGTGGTCGGGCTTCCACCCCTGGTTCTGGGCTGCCTGCTCCATCCGGATCGTGGGCACGATGGTCAGGAAGCCGGTGACGAAGTCGGCGCCCTTGGCCCGGGCCTGGACGACGAAGGAGGAGAAGTCGGGCGAGTCGGTGTTGAAGTCGCCCTCATAGACGTCCTGGCCGCCGGCGGCCAGGAAGCTCTTCTTGAAGTTGTCACGGTACTGCGGACCACCAGGCACCGTGAGGCTGGCGATCGCCGCCTTGCGGGCGCCGATCGTCTTGTAGGCGTAGGTGCCCATGAGCTCGCCCAGGGCGGCGGTCGACGTCCCGATCGGGAACGTCCAGGTCCCGTTGTACTGCTCCTCACTCAGGCCGTCGACACCGATGTAGGGCATCTTGATCTCGTCCATGTACGGGGTCAGCGCGGCGTTCGTGTTGAGGCTCTGGGTGCAGCACATCATGAAGACCTTGTCCTGCTCGACGAGGCGCTTGGCGCCCGCCTTGCCCCGGACCGGGTCCCATGCGTCGTCGTACACGATCAGCTTGACCTGCCGGCCGTTGATCCCGCCGGCCTCGTTGCGCTCCCGGAAGAACGCCTGGGCGACCTTGGGGAAGCTCTGGCCGTAGACCGCGATCGGGCCGGACAGCTCGGAGAGCATCCCGATCTTGATCTCGTTGTCGGTCACGCCGGTGGCCGTGGAGCCGCCGCCGCCCGCCGCCGCGCCAGGAGCAGCGTTCCCGCCGCCGCCGGGCTGGCCGGGCGTCGGCTGACCGGGAACCGGAGCGCCGGGCGTCGAGCTCGACCCGGGACGCGCCGCCGACGGCGAACCCGGAGTGGCGCTGGCCGCCGACTTGGCGCTCGGGGAGGCGCCGGCCGCGGCCGACTTCGCGCCGGCCGGCGTGCTGCCGGCTGCACCGGCCGCACCCGCCGCGGGAGTCGCGGCGCCGCCCGGGGCCGCAGCCGTCGGTGCTGCGCTCGGGCTGCCGGCGGCGTCGCCGGCCGCCGGCGTGGCCGGCGACTCGGGTGTGCCGGCCGCCGGCGTAGACGGGGCCTGCGGCTGGCCGGGCAGTGCGGCGCTGGCCTTGTTGTTGTGGTTGTCGTCGCCGCAGGCGACCGACGTCATGGCTACAAGGAGAGAAATGGCTACGGCCTTCGGCCAAACGGATCGTCTACCGGACCGGGCTCGAACACGAGGAATGATGCGATTGTCCATTACAACGACGTCCCCCTTCACATGGTGGCCCGAATGTGTCTATCCGGGGAGGTTACGAGACGTTCTACGGCGAGATCATTGTCGTGGAGACCAATGATCGACCCGTTCGTTAGAGAGCGGTCACAACGCCTCTTCGCTTGGTTGTGCACCATGAAGGTATGTGAGGCGGTTCAACCTGTCGATGGCGCTACCTTCAGGCTGCAGACGGAGTTCGTTGTGCTTTTCGACTAGGGCCTGATATCAGGAAAACTTCTGCGCGCCAACGTCAATTGTCCGACAACCTATTTTTGGCGCGTGACAGCTCAGACGAGGGCGGTGAAGCGCCCGTAGAGCGTGGTGCGCTGCTCGAGGCGCCGGCCGAGGCTGTCGACGAGCGCGGCGAGCGCGTCCTCGTCCATGCACTGGCCGTGCTCGGCTCCGGCGGCCCGGGAGATGTTCTCGTTCATCAACGTGCCGCCGAGGTCGTTGGCCCCGGCGGCGAGAAGCTGCGCCGCGCCCTTCAGGCCGACCTTGACCCAGGATGCCTGGATGTTGTCGATCAGGCCCCGGTAGGCGATCCGGGCCACGGCGTGCACGAGGAGGACCTCGCGGAACGTCGGCCCCCGGCGGGCCTGACGGGTGAGATAGATCGGCGACGCCATGTGGACGAACGGCAGCCCCACGAATTCGGTGAAGCCGCCGGTCTCCTTCTGGAGGTCACGGGTCCGCACGATGTGGCGGGCCCAGGAGACCGGCTGCTCGACGGCACCGAACATCATGGTGACGTTGGACGCCAGCCCCACCCGGTGCGCCGCCCGATGGCACTCGAGCCATTCGTCGGTGGTGATCTTGTCGGGGCAGAGAATGGCGCGGACGGGGTCGTCGAGGATCTCGGCCGCCGTGCCGGGCAGCGACCGCAGCCCGGCCTCCCTTAGGCGGACGAGATAGGCGTCGAGTGGCTCCCCGAGCCGCCGTGCTCCCTCGGTGACTTCTAGGGCGGTGAAGGCGTGGACGTGCATGCCCGGCGCGGCGGCCTTCACGGCCCGGCAGACCTCGAGGTAGTACTCGCCGTCGAACTGGGGGTGGATGCCGCCCTGGAGGCAGACCTCGGTGGCGCCCTGGTCCCAGGCCTCCCTGGCCCGACCGGCGATCGTCTCCAGGTCGAGGAGATACGGCTTGCCCCGGAGGTTGAGGCTCAGCGGCCCTTTGGCGAAGCCGCAGAACCGGCACTTGAACGTGCAGATGTTCGTGTAGTTGATGTTGCGGTTCTTCACGAAGGTGACGACGTCGCCGACCGCTTCGGCCCGCAGCCTGTCGGCCACGCCGGCGATCGCCGCCACCTCCGGGCCCCGGGCGGAGAACAGAGTGACGATCTCCTCCTGGCCCGGTTCCTCGCCCGCTTCCACACCATCGAGCACGTCGGCGACGGGCCCGTGGCGGCGGGGGTTGCCCGGCAGCAGGGCCGGCGGATCGAACGGGCCGCCGGAGCACCACATCGTGGAGCGGCGGCCCGTCACCACCACGTCGGCACCGTCGCGGGGCTGGGCGACGTCGGCGGTCTTCTGCGGCAGGAGCGACCCGGGGTCGTCCCGGGCCAGGCCCTCGGCGTCGGAGCGATCGAGGACCGGGAACCACAGCCTCTCGTCGAGCCACCGGGGCGCGTCGAGCGCGAACTCCGGGTAGACGGACAGCCGCGGTGTCAGGCTGAAGCCGCGGTCCTCGCACAGCTGGCGGAGGTGGTCGACGGCGGGCCAGGCCCGCTCGGGATTCACGTGGTCGATGGTGACCGGTGAGATCCCGCCGAAGTCGTCGATTCCGGCGTCGAGGAGCGGGCCGCTGTCGTCCGACAGGTTCGGCGGCGCCTGGACGTGGATGGCGCCGGGAAGGATGATCCGGGCCAACGCGATGGCGTCGACCAGGACGTCGGGCGGGCAGGCCGGCCAGCGCTCCATGGCGGTGCCGGGCTTGGGGACGAAGTTCTGGACGATGACCTCTTGCACATGACCGTGGCGGCCGTGGGAGGCGGCGATGGCCTCGAGGGCCTCGATGCGATCGGCCCGCGTCTCGCCGATGCCGACGAGGAGGCCGGTGGTGAACGGAATGGCGAGCTGCCCGGCCGCTTCGAGCGTGGCCAGCCGGCGGGCAGGAGTCTTGTCCGGCGCCCCGCGGTGACAGCGCAGGTCGGCCCGGAGCGTCTCGATCATCATGCCCTGCGACGCGGTGACGGGGCGGAGGGCGGCGAGCTCATCGGCGCTGAGGGCGCCGGCGTTGGAGTGCGGCAGCAGGCCCGTCTCGTCGAGAACGAGCCGGCACATGGCCACGAGGTAGTCGACCGTCGAGGCGTAACCGTGGAGGGCGAGCCAGGCCCGGGCGTCGGGATAGCGGGCCTCGGGGCGCTCCCCGAGGGTGAACAGCGCCTCGTGGCAGCCGGCTTCCGCCCCCCGCTTGGCGATGCGGAGCACCTCGTCGGGGGCGAGGTAGGGGCTGGGCAGGTGGGCGGGCGCCTGGGCGAAGGTGCAGTACCCGCAGGCGTCCCGGCACAGTTGGGTGAGCGGGATGAAGACCTTGGGCGAATAGGTGATCCGCGTTCTGGTCATGCGCCCACTCCGCTCACGGTCGGCTCCCGCCGGGCCAGTTCCAGGAGAGACGGCACCAGGCGGGAGGCGGCTCCGTCGACGTGGAGCAGCGTTCGGGCCACCACGACGTCGACTCCGAGGGCGGCGATCTCGTCGCTCTCGGCCGCGTCGGCTTCGTCGACGACGAAGGCGTCGATCAATTCGGCGTAGAGCCGGGCGACCGACGACGCACGGTGGGCGAGCCCTCGGGCCCCGAGCAGCGCAGCCCGGCTGCGGGCCCGGCGGGCTTCGCCTTCGTCGCTGATCGGGACGGACGCCACCGTCGGTGTCACCGCCACGACCCGGGCCTCGCTGGCGCGGATCGCGTCGCTCACGCCCGGGATCCCCAGGATCGGGAGCATGCTGGCCACGGGGTTGCTCGGCCCGAGTACGACGAGGTCGGCGGTGCCGATGGCGTCGAGGACTTCGGGCCCGACCCGACTGGCGTCGAGACCGGCCCAGCGGACGTCGACGACGTCGTCGGCGGCGCGGCGCTGGACGAGGAACTCCTGGTAGCCGATCTCCGCCCCGCCGGCGATCCGGACGACCGTGCGGACCTCGTCGTCGGTGGCGGGCAGGACCCGGGCGGGGACGCCCAGCGCGCCGGCGAGGCGGGCCGTGATCTCGGTCAGGCCCACTCCCTCGGCCAGCAACCGGCTCCGCAGCAGATGGGTGGCCAGGTCGCGGTCGCCGAGGTGGAACCAGACGTCCTCGCCGAGGCGGCGCAACGCCTCCATGCATTCGAAGCTGTCGCCGGTCAGGCCCCAGCCCCGCACGGGGTCCTGCCGGCCCGACAGGGCGTAGAGAACGGTGTCGATGTCGGGGCAGGCCCGTAGGCCGTGCATCCAGACGTCGTCGGCGACGTTGACCACCAGCGTCAGCGAACCCACCGCGTCGGATCCGGCCAGCTGCGCCCAGAGGCGGGAGGCACCGATTCCCCCACCGATTCCCACCACGGTGGGATGTCGGCCCCGGTCGGTGAGGTCGATGGGCAGGCCGGTGAGCCGGTGCCCCATCCGGGTCTGCTTCGTGCGCAGGTAGGCGAGGTTGTCGGGGTTGGGGGTCGTCTCGAGCCGCTCGACGGAGGCGATCTCCACGCCGGCGGCGGCGAGCCCGGCCGCCTTCTCCGGGTTGTTGCTGAGCAGGTGGACGGCCGTCACCCCGAGGTAGCGCAGGATGGCGGCGGCCGGTTCGTAGCGGCGGGCGTCGACCGGGAGGCCCAGCGCCACATTGGCTTCCACGGTATCCAACCCCGCGTCCTGCAACTGGTAGGCCCGGAGCTTGTTCACCAGGCCGATGCCGCGGCCCTCGTGGCCCCGGACGTAGATGAGCACGCCGATCGGTGAGGACCCGAGGCGGGCCAGGGCCAGCTGGAGCTGCTCGCCGCAGTCGCACCGGCGCGACCCGATGACGTCACCGGTCAGGCACTCGCTGTGAACCCGTACCGGGACGGGCTCGACGCCGGCCACCTCGCCCTTGACCAGGGCGAGGTGCTCGACGCCGTCTTCGGCCCGGAACGCGAGGCAGCGGAAGACGCCATGGGCCGTCCGCACCGTCGTTTCCGGAATGCCCGTCCCGGCCGGGGTCAACACCGCTCGTCGGCCTTGTTGTAGACGTCGCGGAAGGGCTTGGCGATGACCCGCATCCCGTTGGCGATGAAGAACGACCGGACGGCGTTCTCCGCCTCGTGCCGGTCGCGGCCCTCGGGGGCGTACGTCTTCACCCACTGCTTCAGCGACCGCATGTATTCGTTCTTCACGTCGCGGTCGGCGAGCGCGGTGGTGATCATCGAGTCGGGATCGCAGCGCTGGTGGCCGCAGAAGTCGGCCAGCACGGCCAGTTCCCGCCGCCGCAGGCGGGCCCGGATGGGGTCGGCGGTCGCCGACCCCATCCAGCACGCAACGGACGAGTAGTCCGTGAGCGGCTTCCCGTTCAGCTCACTCACGGTTCTTATCCCTCGGGGTAGCCGTACATCCGGGCCAGGTTCTTGAGCTCCTCGAAGCGGGACGCCCCGGGGGCGCTGTCCTGCAGCAGGCCTTCCGCCCGCAGGTCGTCGACGACACCCTCGTCGCGGGGGAAGGGCTGACCCCACGTCCCCTTGAAGAAGAGTTCGCCGAACGGGTCGCGGGGGCGCTGGCCGCCGGCCTTCGAGTCCTCGGCCGGGTAACCCACGAGCTGGCACCACACCGGTGCGCACCGCTCCGGCACGCCGAGGATCTCCTTGACCCGGGCCTGCTTCGTCGGGCGGGCGATCATGTTCAGCGCCGTCCCGAGACCTTCGTTGACCGCGGCCAGCACCGACAGACCGAGCGCGCCGACCGTCTCCGAGATGGCGACTGCGACACTGAGCTCTTCCGGCAGACCGTGGATGAGCTCCTGGATGGAGGCCATGCCTTCGGGGGTCTCCACCGCTTCTTCGATGGCGCTCTTGATGGTGTCGGCGTTCCAGCCGTAGGCGCGGGGCAGGGCCCCGACTTCGACGAGCTCGACGGTCCGAGCGGCGAAGTTCTCCGGCCGGGCGGCGCCGGGGTCGGCGTACCAGTAGATCCAGACCGGGGCCTGGGTGTGGCCTCCCTGCCAGTTGTCGACGGCGAGCAGTTCCTCGCGCGTCGCCTGGTCGAGCTCGTCGCGGTAGACGACGACGGCTCTCCAGGGCTGGAGGTTGCCCGGGCACGTCGAGAGGCGCACCGCTTCGAGGATCCGCTGGATCTTCTCTTCCGGCACCTGCTCCCAGGTCTTGAACCAGCGGATCGTGCGGCGATCGCCCACGACTTTCAGGAAGTCCATACCTTCACCCCTTCTCTGACGGGTCAGCCCTCGCTCGACCTCACGCGCTCCATCCTTGGGACAAGAGAGCGGTGTGTCGATGGCGCTACGTTCAGGCAGCTGACGCGCCCCGTTTGACTTTTCTACTAAGGGGATCGGCTACGACGTGCAGGCGGCGGGAAGCTCGACGGGTTCGCCGAGGATCCTGGCCCGTTCCACCGCCCACCACACACGGAAGAGGACCTCCGTGTCGGCGAGGTCGGCTTCGGTGATCTCCTCGAAGCGCCGAAGGCGGTAGCGCACGGTGTTGGGGTGGATGCGCAGGACCTGGGCCGTCCGTTTGAGGCTGAGCCCGTTGGCGAAGAAGATCTTGAGCGTCTCCTCCATGGAGTCGCGCAGATCCGGCAACGCCGACAGCGGCTTGAGGTAGCGCTCCACCAGCAGGTCGCCGATCTCCGGTTCGTCGGCCACGGCGGCCTGGGCGGCCACGTCGATCAGGGTGTGCATGCCGGTCATGGAGAAGCGCAGGCCGACGTCGAGAATGCGGCTGGCGGCGGCGTACGACGGTTCCATGGCCCCGAGGTGGGCCGGTGGCCCGACGCCGATCATCGCTCCCGGGGTGGTGACGTTCGGGAGTGCCACCACGACGCCGGCGACGTCGCCGTCGAGGATGGCGATGAGGCCGGTCTGCCGGGCGCCCCAGGCGCCCGACTTCTCCAGGGCCCGGCGCAGCTGGGTGAGCGACCCGGCGTCGCCGGCATGGATCGGCCGGGCCCGCACGGCGTGGTAGCGCTCGCTGAGCTGTAGGCCGTAGGTGGCGGCCCGCCGGTTCATCTCCGCGCCGCTCACCGACCCGAGCAGCACGTGGCGGAGGAACTCGGCCCGCTGCAGTTCGTCGTGGCGGGCCAGGGCGACCTCGGTGTCGTGGTGGACCACCGCCAGTTGCACGGTGACGTCCTCGGCCAGCGCCCACAGGAGCTGCGTCGCCTCCAGGATGCTGCGGGGCCGGGCGTTACATTGCAGCGCCAACTCGAGGAACATGTCGCGGATGACGCCCATGGTCAGGCTCCAGGCGCTGAGCATGTCTTCGACCGGCACGCCTTCCCGGGCCCGCTCGGCGGCGACCGTGGCGTGGGCCGCGATCTCCTGCGGCGTGGCGCGGCGATGCTCGCGCACGACCCAGAAGCTCAGCTCGACGTTGCGCAGACAGGAAGCCTTCAAGCCCTGGGTGCTGACGGAGGTATAGGCGTCGGTGTACTGCTTGCGGATCCGCGCCTCGGTCTCGATGGCGATCCGCGGGCCCTGCTCGCGCATCTCGTCCAACGTGACGTGGATGGCGCGCTCCCAGCGGAGCTCGTCGGAGAGCAGCGTCATCGGTGTCGCCGTCGCAGGGGGAAGTATGGCGAATAGCCGCTCCGCCATCCAGCGCCGAGCTTCATCGGGCGTCCCTCCCTTATCGCCGCTGATGCTCACCGCGGTGTCATGCTTCCGTCACTATGCACCCGGCGCGAAGGCCGCAATCGCGTCAATACGCGACAGGCGGGGTCCGGAGGAGTGTCTAGAAGGCCAACCGCTCGAGCTCGAGCCCGTAGGCCTTGAGCCTGCGGTACAGGGTGGCGCGGGAGATCCCGAGGGCGGCGGCAGCCTTCGTCCGGTTGTTGCCGCTCTGCTCGAGCGCCGTCATCATGGCGTCGAGCTCGACCTGCTCCATCGGCGACAGCCGCCGTCTCGTCCCCTGCCGCCGGACATCGAGGGGGAGGTCGGCGATCCCGACCAACGGCCCCGACCGGACCGACAGCGCGGCCCGGACCGCGTTCTCGAGCTGGCGCACGTTCTGGGGCCACGCCGCCCGCATGAGGACCTGCAGTGCCTCCGACGTCAATCGGACGCCCTGGTTGCTGTTGTCATGGCGCCGGAGGATCTCGGCGACGAGCTCGGGGATGTCCTCGTGGCGTTGCCGCAGTGGCGGCACCTCGATCCGGCCGGCGCCGAAGCGCTCGACCAGGGCCTGGCACTCCCCGGAGTGCGGCGCCGTGCTCGTGAGGGTCCCGAAGACCCGTACGCCGACAGTCGGGAGGGATTCGTCGATGGCGGCCGACAAGGCCGAGGCCGACGCCGCCCCGAGCGCCTCGAGATGCCGGAAGACCACCCCGTGGCCGCGGGCCAGCAGCGATCGCGCCCGGCACGACCAGGCCGCGACCCCCTCCACCGGTTCGTTGGCGCAGTCGACCACCGCCACCTGATGCTGGGGGAGCAAGCGGGCGCAGACGGCCTGCACAAGGCTCAGCTTCCCGATGCCGGGCTCCCCGACCACCAGCAGGGGCAACCCGTCGCCCACCCGACGTACCGCCTCGGTGCACACGGAGGTCCAGGCCCTGCTCTTGCCGACCAACCCGTCGAGGACGGGCTTGCGGGTGCTGCGCCGCCGCGCCTTGCGCCGGTCGGGCGCACTCTCCCGGGAGAACTCGAGCAGCGCACCGACGAGCCGGGCGCCGTCGTGGATCGGGGTGCAGCGGACCTCGACGGTCTCGTTGGCGCTGAGGGAGAAGTCCTGCAGCCCTCCGGCGTGGTCGGCGACGGCCTGCGAGGCCCGTTCCCAGAGGGCGGCCTGATCGACGTCCTGGAGCAGCCGTGCCGCCAGCGGGTTGGTGATGATCGTCTTGTCGCTCAAGGCGGTGACGGCCCGGGACGAGCCCCGGGCCACCGGCAGGTAGTGGCGCAGCAGCGTCTGCTCGGCCCGGCTGGCGTCGAGGAAGAGCCGCTCCTCGACATGGCGGACGGCATCGACCACGAGGGGCAGGATCAGATCGTTGGTGTCCTTGTACAGGCAGCTGATGTCGATGATGCCTTCGAGCTGGCGGCTGATCGGGTGGAACACCGGTGCGCCGACACAGGTCCAATGGTGGAAGGCGTCCTTGTAGTGCTCCGGGCCGGCCACCACGAACGGGCGCCGCTCCTCGACCGGGCTGCCCATCCCGTTCGTGCCGACGTGCTCCTCCCCGAAGCAGAAGCGCTCGGTCACGAAGTCCCGGTCGAGCACCGGGAGCAGGCCCCGTTCGAGCACCCAGCGCCGGACGACCCGGGCCTGGGCGTCGGCGAGCAGGATGGCATTGGACGTGCCGTGGAGGCGCTCGGCCAGGTCATCCAGGACCGGCTCGGCGGCCCACCGGAACCGGCTCTCGGTGTCGGTCTCGACATCCTGGGGGACGGCCAGGGTGTCGGGACTGACACCGAACTGCCGGGACCGCTTCCAGGAGGCCAGAACGGTGTCGCGGAGGTCCGGTGAGGGGCCGAGAGCGTCCGAGTTGAACTGCTCCCATGCCTGGCGAATCTGTCTGCCCCGTAACACGGTCTTAGGCATGAGCGTCACCGACCCTCGTCTCCCTCCGATGGCCCGTGCCGGGAGTTTCCCACATCCCGAAACGAGCCGATCGGATGCCAAAAATGGGCGGTGTGAAGCTGCCCGCGGCTGAAATCGCGCGAGCGCCTTCCCCCCCTTCCCTCACTATGCAGTACTTCGGAGTGCAAAACCGCGTCAAAACGCGACAGTTTCTGGCCGGTTCGTTGTCCGAAGGCACAACGCATCTCCCAGCGGCCCTGAACGTAGCGCCATCGACCGGACCCGTTGGCCCGCCCTATGTTCCTCTCCTTGCCCGAGCGGGAGGCGAAATGGTCGACGTTGACGTCAGTGCAGGTGCGCCCGCCGGGCCGCAACCGCTGTTCGAACGGATCTTCGCCTTCATGGAGACGACCGCCATCATGGCCGCGGCCGAGATCGGCCTCGCCGACCCCCTGGCCGGGGGCCCCCGTACCGCCGCCGAGGTGGCCGCGGCCCTCGGCGCCGACGAACGGGCGGTGGGGCGGCTGCTCCGTGACCTGACCGGGACCGGCGTGATCGAGACCGCCGGACCCGGCCGGTTCGCCCTCGGCCCGCAGGGACAGTTCCTGCGCTCGGACGTCCCGCACTCGGCGCGGGCGTTGTACAGGATGTTCTCGGGCCCCCTCGGCCGGGGAATGCTCGGGGGGGAGGCCGCCCTGGTGAAGGGGGCGACCGCCTTCGAGGAGATCTTCGGCGCCGGCATCTTCGACTACATGGCCGACCACCCCGGAGACGCCAGCGTCTTCAACACCGCCATGGTCGACATGGGCATGACGGTCGGGACGCCCCCCATCCACGCCTACGACTTCTCCGGGGTCTCCCGGCTGGTGGACGTCGGCGGTGGCCACGGCCAACTCGCCCGGGAGGTGCTGCGCCTCTACCCCGGGATGCAGGGTGTCGTCTACGACCGGCCCGGGGTGATCGCCGAGACCCGGGGTGAGATCGAGCGCGACGGCCTCGGTGACCGCTGCGAAGCGCTGGCCGGAGACTTCTTCGAGTCGGTGCCGCCCGGCCGGGACTGCTACGCCCTCCGCTACATCATCCACGACTGGGACGACGAGGCGGCCGGGACCATCCTCCGCCACTGCCGCGAGGCGATCACCCCCGACGGCCGGTTGCTGCTCTTCGAGATCGTGATGCCCGAAGGTGACGGCCTGCACCCGGCCAAGGGCATGGACTGGGTCATGCTCGCCTGTGTCAGCGGCCAGGAGCGCACCGAAGCCGAGCACGCCGCCCTCCTGGCCCGGGCAGGATTCCGCCTGACCCGGGTGGTGCCCTCGTCGAGCCCGATGAGCGTCGTGGAAGCCGTGCCCGTCTAGAGCGCGCAGGTCAGGTCAGCCGGGCGGCGCCAAAGGCCAGGACGGCCACCGACAGGACGGCCCCCAGGTTGGCCATCACCAACGTCCTCGTCTGGGCCGTGATGACGTTCGACTGAGCGAGCAACTCTCCCCGAAAGGCGGCGAGCAGCGTCTGCTCCGAGGCCTTGAAGCGGAGCTCCGTGCGCTCCTCGAGCCCGTCGAGATCGCGCTTGGTGGCGACGTCGGCCCAGCCGACAGGGGGCATCAACTCCATCAGCGTCTCCGCCGACGCGGGCCCCAGCACCTGCTCGAGCCGCAGGAAGAGTTCGTGTCGCGCCCGTTCATCGAGGACCATGATCCACCTCCGAGGGGTGTTCCGACAACCCTGGGAGAGCGTTCAGGTCGAAGTAGTTAATGCCTGCTGTGACCCAGGAGATCCTCGTGCGGGGCTGCGCCCAGGCCCGGGCGATGCCCGACCGGGCCCAGCTCAGCGTGACCGTCGCCGGTGAGGGCCCGTCCCGCAACGGCGCCTACGGCGAAGCCGCGGAACAGGCGAACGCAGTTGATGGCGTGATCGCCACCTACGGGGACGCTCTCGACCGGGCGGCCACCGCGGCGCTCGTCGTCCAGCCCAAGACGCCCTACAGAAAAGGCGAGAGCGTCCGGACGGGATGGCGAGCCACCCGGCCGGCGTCGACGGGGTCATTGACGTCGCTGCCGACGAGATCACGGTCCGGGCCACCGTAGAAGTCGCGTTCCGCTTCACCCATTGATTCACGCCGGCATCGCCGATGGCTCAATGCCTGGATCTCCGGTGGGGGTGGCGCCGTTTTCGGCGAGGCGGGTGGCGAATCTGTGTCGCAGGGCGTGGACGGCGCCCCGCGGGGGACGCCGGCGCCGAGGCCGGAGTGACGGGGCGACGAGGTGGCACGCGCCGCCCTCCCTAGAAGGATTATTGAGCAAGCGCGCCGCCCGACGGCCCGGCCAGAAGAGGCAGGCCGGGCCGTGTCCGATCAGGACGCGCGCTGGTACGTCGTCGGCGCTTGGCGGGCGGTGGCGGTGGCCCCGTTCGTGCCCAGGACCGGCTGGGCGGCCTGGATGACGGCGCCGGCGTACTCCTTCTGGGCACCGAGCAGCGCCTCGGCGAAGTGGAAGTACTGCTCCACCAACTCGCTGGCCGCGGGGATCTGGTCGGCGAACGGCAGGGACGGCAACTCGGGCATGAGGTTCTTGCTGGCCTCGGCCCACGTGCCCACCGTCTTGACGACGGCTTCCTGGCTCTGGCGAAGACCCTCGAGCACCTGGTCCTCATAGCCGCTGAACATCTCGGTCGTCGTGGTCATTGTGGTGTCTCCTCCGCTCGTTGGGCGCTTCACTGTTGCGAAGTATACCACGCATCTGCTTGATATATCAAGCAGATGCGTGTGCATCTCGCCTTGACGGAGTGGGCTTGGTGCTCGACAGCGGCGCCCTGGTCGCCTTCGAACGGGGCGACCGTCAGGTCGCCGCCCTCGTCGAAGCGGTGCGGCGCCGCAAGGACCGGGTCATCACGTCATCCGGTTGCGTCGCCCAGGGCTGGCGGGACGGCTCCCGCCAGGCCCACCTCGCCCGTCTCCTGGCCGGCATGGCCCGAACACCCCTTGCATCCCGGTGACTCGCGGGCCGTCGGAGAGCTTTGCGTCGCCAGCGGCGCTCGTTCGCCTGGACGGAGGAGCCGGGGTCCGTCTCGCGCTCAGCGCTTCGTCGTGGTCCTAGCCGGGGCCTTCCGGGCCGTCGTGGCTCTGGTGGTTCTGGCCGGGGCCTTCGCGGCGGTGGTGGTTTTCGTCGCTCGGGTCGTCCGTGCCGCTGGCGCCTTCGTTGCGGTCGCCCTCGCCGCCGTCGTCCGAGGCGCCGCGGTCCGTGCCGTGGTCTTCGCCGCCGCCTTGGCGGGGGCTGGTTTGGTCAGCTTGGGGGCGGGTGCGGCGCCGAGGACGATGTCTTTGAAGCCTTTGAGGGCGGTGATGCGGGCTTTCTTGGACGCTTTGATCTTGATGGCGGCGCCGGTGGCGGGGTTGCGGCCCATGCGGGCTTTGGTCTGGATCTTGGCGAATTTGGCGAAGCCGCTGAGCACGACCGGGTCGCCTTTGGCGACGGTGGCGCACACGACGTCGGTGAAGCCCCGCAGGACGGCGTCGACGGTTTTCGGTTCGGCGTCGCTGTGGGCGGCGACGGCGGCGATGAGCTCTCGGCGGTTCATGGGCGTCTCCCTCGGAGGCAGGCCTGACAAACCCAGTCTGGCTGCTGGCGGGCGACCGGATGGGGACCCGGAGTGGACCATGACGGGTTGCAGCCGGCGGAGAGAGCCCGAAACCCCTTCACGGCCTGTACGAGGCCGTTTCGTTTCGGCCTGCCCGACGGGCGGCCGGTGGGGGCTCGGATTCGCCGGTAGCGTTGATGACGCGGCTCCGAACGCGCCTCACCGCCTCCGACCGGGCCGATCCGGCTCGCTGGGGTGAGCCGTGCAGCACACTGTCGAAAGCGGTGAGGCGTCCCCGGCGAAGATCCGCAGGAGGCACGTCCATCACGATACGGAGTCGGAGGTGGAGCGACCATCCTGCCACCCGGCATCTTGGGGGTGGGGACAGCCGCACCCAGGCTCCGCTGGCTGACCCGCAGGGCCGGGACCTGCGCCAAGGGCCCGTAGCGATCGGGCCTTCCTGGCCGCAACCGGTAGCCCCATGCGGACCGTCACCACCCGGGGGCGCCCAATGGCCGCCTCCTGGCCGCAGCGCGGCGGTTGTCGGCGTGCTCGGCCAACCGATCTGCTGGGAACAACCCGACGGGGCGAACCTGCCCCCCGCCTGCAGTCTCCAGCCGTCCCCAGCCCGCCAGCATGGGAGGAACTCAGCGAACGGACGGGGATCCGAACTCCTGGTTCTCCGGCCAGTCGCCGAGCTCGACACCGAGGCCTTGGAGCGTTCCCGGACCGGTTCCGTAGAAGAAGTGCAGGCTCGCCATCTCCACTTCTTCCCGCTCCGCTTCAGGGAGCCATCCCTCGACATCGCACAGGTCGTAGAGAATCGCGAGCGCCTCGCGGATCGAACCGGAACGGTCGATCCCCTCGGCCCCGGGAATGTCGCGGAGCTGCACGTCGACCATCCAGAGTCCGCTCTCGTCGTTTTCACGGTCGACGGTCCAGAACGGCTCGAGCGAGTCGGCCAGCTGGTCGAACAGATGATCCGGGGTGGTGGTGGTCGCCAGGGAGAGCGCCACCCGTGCGGACTCGACAACCTCTTGCTTCATCAAGGGGGTCATGCCGCGGAGTATGCGGTACCGGCGGGGCCCCCTCCGGCGCGAACCGGGCACACCTTCCGAAAGGTGTCTCTGGGCCCCCAGTGTTCTACGGCTCGTTAGATCACGTGTTTGCTCCCGGTGCCTCATCGGTGCCGGGCACCGTTGCGCCGGTCGACCGCCGTCGCCCCTCAGCCTGTCGGACTGGACACGCCTTGGGCAAAATCGCCCCCGCCGGCGCTGGCGGTGGCGTTCTTCGTTCTGATCCCGGCGGTGTTCGGGATTTTCATCGGGCCGCTCGAGAAGGTCCTCGCCCGACCGGAGGTCTGGATGAACCGGGGCCGGCGAGGGTGGGTTCTTCCGCTCGGGAGCTTGCTGGCCATCCCGCCGATGATGGTCGTGGCGGGCTTCGTGGCGGCCTTCATGCTGGCCTGGGCCGCCGTTCTTGCCTGATCTCCGCCCCGACCTTGGGTGAGGAACGGTCGCCGCTGGGCGGTCATACTCTCGTCTCGATTAGGGGCTGTCGAGCCATTCGGCGACGAGCGG
>JAUZEY010000450.1 GCA_030838785.1 Actinomycetota bacterium
CCCTTGTGGACCAGGAGCGTGGCGTCCCCGCCGTCGTCGAGGATCATGTTCGCGGCCCCGTCAGGCCAGGCCAGCGCCTGCTCCGTGCACCACCAGTACTCCTCCAGCGACTCGCCCTTCCAGGCGAACACCGGCACCCCCTGCGGGTTCTCCGGCGTGCCGTTCGGGCCGACGGCGACGGCCGCCGCGGCGTGGTCCTGCGTCGAGAAGATGTTGCAGCTCGCCCATCGGACCTCGGCGCCCAACGCCACCAGCGTCTCGATCAGCACCGCCGTCTGGATCGTCATGTGCAACGACCCCGTGATCCGCGCCCCCCGCAACGGCTGGGTCCCCCCGTACTCCCGGCGCATCGCCATCAGCCCCGGCATCTCGTGCTCGGCGAGCTGGATCTCCTTGCGACCGAACGCGGCCAGGGACAGATCGGCAACCTTGAAACCGGGGGCAGCAGCCATCAACTCTCCTCATGGGGGGGACTCCATTGTGACGCCGGGGCCGTGTCGAGCGGCCCGCTGTCCAGCGGGTGATCAGCTGGGCCGCTTCGCCGAGCGCCGCTCTGGGCGAAACCGGGGGGTTCGTCCCCTCAGAGGTCACGGATGAGGGCCATCGCCGGGCGGCGGGTGGCTCGAACGGCGCCGGCGGCAGCGGCCCCGGCGGCGACGAGGGCGACGCCGGCCAGGACCGTGAGGTAGCCCCAGGGCACCGAGAGGGCCGCCGGCGGCGGATCGAAGACTCCGGTCAGGACCTTGACCAGCATGTGGGAGAGGGCCCAGCCGCCGACCGTCCCGGCCAGGAGCCCCCCCACGGTGACGACCGCCGCTTCGGCCCAGACGAAGCCCCCGAGCTGGCGCGGTGTCGCCCCGAGGGCCGAGGCGATGGCGAACGTGCGGCGCCGCTCGGCGAGACCGAGGGCGAGCACGAGACCGGTGGCGGCGGCGGCCAGGAGGAGGGCGAAGCCGAGCTCGACCCGGGTGAGGCCGGCGAGGTCGACGGCGGTGAGGCTGGAGCCGACGAGGCGGCGGCTGGTGACGATGTCGGCCACCGTGGCCTGGGTCCCCACGACCGCCCGGACCCGTTGGGCGACGGCGGCCGGCGAGGCGTGGCCGGTGTCCACCAGGAAGGCGCCGACGGCGTCGCTGCCGGTGGCCCGGGCGACGTAGTCGGCGTTGGCCACGAGGAAGCTGTCCTTCGGGGCGGTGGGGAACTCCTTGGCCACGCCGGCGTAGTGGAAGCGCACGTCACGGAAGGCGTGGGTACGGCCGTCCTGGAGCCGGAGGGTGATGGCGTCGCCGGGGTGGAGCTGGAAGTCCTTCACGGTCTCGGCGCTGACGAGCACGGCGTCGGGTTGGGCGGCCAGCCGGCCGATGAGGGTCCGGGCGGTGCCGCCGGCGAAGTAGGCGTCCTGGAGGCTGGTGGCGCCGACGATGGTGGAGGGCCGGACGCCGTAGAGGTCCTGGAGGTCGGCGCCGACGTAGGCGAAGCGGTGCTGGACGGGCTCGACGGCGGCGACGCCGGGGACCCGGGCCAGCGCCGCGGCTGCGCCCGGGCCCACGACGGTGCCGGGGGACTCGGTGACGGTGACGTCGGCGCCGTTGCTGAGGCGGGCGTCGACCTCGGCCTGATGGCGGTAGGTGGCGTTGAAAGTGGCGGTGGAGGCGGCGAACGAGGCGGTGAGGCCGACGAGGACCACGGCCCGGCTGAGGATGCGCCGCTGCCGGGCCAGGGAGGCGGCGACGGTCCCGGACAGCGGCCCGGCGACCGGCCGGATCACGGCGGCCAGGAGGCGCCGCCCCCGGTGGACGGCAAGGTCGGCGATCCGCCAGGCCATGAGACCGGCACCGGCCCACAGGAAGGCGGGGCCGGCGAAGGCCCAGTAGCTGACGGAGATGGAGGGGACGCCCTCCGGGGCGAGGACCAGCTGGTAGCCGCCCCGGCTGGTGAGCCAGAAGACGAGGGCGCTGGCCCCGAGGAGCCAGAGGTCGAGGCCGGCCCGGGCCCAGCGGGGCGCCCGGGCCCGTCCGACCTGTTGCCGGCCGGCCACCACGGTGACGGTGCGGGCGTCGCGGACGGCGGGCCAGGCCACCGTGGCCATGGCGATGGCCAGCCCGACCAGGGCCGCCCCGCCGGCCCAGCCGGCGGCGGCGAGGGGGGTGGCGCCGAAGCCGGCCGTCCCGAAGGCCAGCCGGCCCACGGCCACGGCGAGGGCGAGGCCGGCGACGGCGCCGGCGACGCCGACCGCACCGGCCTCGAGGAGGCCGAGCCGGACGAGCCGGCCGGTGGCCGCGCCCCGGGCCCGGAGCAGGGCCTGTTCCCGGCGCCGCCGTCCCGCGCCGGCCGCCGCCACCGAGGCGGTGAGGAGACCGGCCAGCACGGCGCCGGGGAGCCCGAGGAATACGAACAGCACCTGGGCGTAGAGGGCGTCGGAGCGGGCCGCGGCCAGGGTGGCGGCCAGGTTGTCGCCGACGAGCCCGGCCCCGGCCAGGCGGACCTCGAGGTTGCGGGCCCGGCCCGAGATGGCGGCGTAGGCCGCGGCGGGGTCGCCGGGCAGGGTCCGGACCAGGGCGGTGTGGATCTGGGTGTGGACGAGGTCGGGCCGGGGTGCGGCCAGGGGGTCGAAGAGCTCGTGCCAGCGGGCTTCGGGGACCAGGAGGACGTTGTCGGGGGGTGCCTGGGGCTGGGCCCCGGCGGGCGCGCCGACCTTCTGGAAGAGCGAGTCGGCCTCGGGCAGCTCCACCACCCCGTCGACGCGGAGGGACACCGGCGGGAGACCGGCCCGTCCGACGGTGACGGTGTCGCCGGGGGCGGCGTGGAGGTTGGCCGCCGTCTGCTGGGCGAGGAGGACGCCGGTGCCGGCGCCGGCCAGGTCCCGCAGCTCGCCCGGGAAGGCGGTGCGGTAGCTGTCGGGCAGGCCGAGCACGAAGCCGGGCCCGGTGGTCTGGGTGGTGCCGCCGGTGGTCGCTTCCAGGCCGGTGGTGGCGGCGAAGCCCACCGGCAGCGCCGTCCTGACCCCGGGGAAGGCCCGGACCGTGTCGAGGACGGCGGCCGGATCGGACCCGTTCTGGGCTTCGACCTGCCAGTCGACGGCGACGCCGGCCACGGCCCGGCGGGTCATCGTCGCCTTGGAGGAGGAGACGAACGTGCCGATGGAGGCCAGCAGGGCGACGGCCACCGCCACGCCGGCGGCCGTCGCCGCCAGCGGTCCGCGGCGGCGCCGGGCCAGGGCCGAGAGCCAGGTCAGGCCGAACACGACAGACTCCCGTCGGGGACTACGAGGCGTCCGTCGGTCATGGACCATCGCGCCGCCAGGCGGTCGGCCACCCGGGGATCGTGGGTGGCGACCACCAGGGCGGCGCCCAGCGCGTCGGCCGTCTCCAGCAGTGCGTCGACGACGACGGCGGCGGTGCGGTGGTCGAGCTGGCCGGTGGGTTCGTCGGCCAGGATCAGCCGGGGGCGGCCGGCCAGGGCCCGGGCCACCGCCACCCGCTGGGCCTGGCCGCCGGAGAGCTCCTCGGGCAGCTTGGCGGCGAGGTCGGCCAACCCGAGCCGGTCGAGCGCCCGCCGGGCGGCGGCATCGGCGTCGGGCGGCGAACCACCGGCCAGGAGCAGGGGGAGGGCCACGTTCTCGGCCACGTCGAGCGGCGGGAGCAGGCTCGAACCCTGGAAGACCATCGCCACGGGCCCGGGGCGGAGCTGGTGCCGCTCCCCCAGCGCGGGCCAGGTGATGGTTCCGACCGTGGGCTCGTCGAGCCCGGCCAGGAGGTGCAGCAGCGTCGACTTGCCCGATCCTGACGGCCCGGTCAGCGCCAGGCGGGCCCCGGCCCGGATCTCGCCGCTGACGCCGTGGACGGCCACCACCGCCGCCCGGCCCTTCCCGAAGGTGCGGGCGACCCCTACGGCCCGAACGAGCACGTCGTGGTGCGGCGCCGGCCCGGCCGAATCCGTGCCCGTGCCCGTGCCGGTCCCGACGCCCCTGCGGCCGACCAGAGCATCGTCGCGGGGCCGATCCCCGCTCACGCCGCGCCCGATCGGTCGAGGACGTCGGTCTCGACGACGCGGCCGTCGAAGAGGGCGACGGTGCGGTCGGCGGCGGCGGCCACCGCCGGGCTGTGGGTCACGACCACGATGGCGGCGCCGGCGTCGGCCCGGGCCCGCAGCAGGGCCAGCACGGCGGCTTCGGCCGCGCCGTCGACCTCGCCGGTCGGTTCGTCGGCCAGGATGACCGGCGGGTCGTTGGCCAGGGCGACGGCCAGCCCGGCCCGGGCGGCCTCCCCGCCCGAGAGTTCGGCGGGGTAGGCCCCGGAGCGGGCGGCGAGACCCAGGTCGGCGAGGAGGGCGGCCCGCCGCCTGCCGTCGGGGTTTCCGGCCAGGCGCTGGGCCAGGGCGACGTTGCCGTCGACGGTGAAGGCCTCGAGCAGGTTGGCCGACTGGAACAGCATGCCGATGCGCCGGGCCCGCAGCCCGGCCCGCTCGGCTTCGGACCGGCGGGTCATGGCCTCGCCGGCGACGGTCACCGTGCCCCCGTCCGGCTCGTCGAGCCCGGCCAGGCAGGCCAGCAGCGTCGACTTCCCCGACCCGGACGGGCCGACCACGGCCACGATCTCCCCGGCGTTGACGGCGACCGACACGCCCCGGAGGGCGAGGGTCTCCTCGGGACCGGCGTGGTAGAAGCGGTACAGCTCGCGGGCTTCGAGCACCGGGTCGGTCACAGCCATGTGAAGGAGTCGGTCACGATCCGCCACGGATCGACGTTGTCGGCTCCCTGCGGCCCGGACAGCGTGAGGACGACCGCCTTGCCCGCCCGCCAGAAGGTGTAGCGCTCGACGGCGTCGTGGACGACCTTGCCCGTCACCGCATTCGGCTCGGAGTCGGCCCTGTAGGTGGCCAGCACCGCCGTCCCGGCCTTGCGGGTCACGTCCTTCACCGTTCCCCTCTCGAAGTTCTTCGCTGCCGCGTTGATCGCGGGGATGTCGTTCTGGGTCACCGACGCCACCGTGGGGGCGGTGGCGGCGTCGACCGTCTCCATCCGGATGCTGTTGAGCTTGTCGGTGAAGGTCACCGCGCCGTTCGACTCGGAGCGGGCCCAGCCCTCGGGGACCTTCACGCTGTAGCCACCGGACGGCGGGCGGTAGACGACGAAGACCTGGTTGTCGGGGATGTCGCCCGACTCGTTCACCTCGGGGCCGTTGGGATTGACGCCGCCCTGGGCGGCCTGCGTGGAACTCGAACTCGGGGCGGAGGCGGAGGCGGATGTGGAGCTTGAGCTTGAGCTGGAGCTGGAGCTCCCGATGGCGCCGGGGGCGGGCTTGGCCGCGCCGTTGCTCTTGCCGCCCCCGCCACAGGCGGCGAGCAGGGTCAAGCCGGTCACTGCGATCAGGATCGGGATGCGCGTCATGGGATCGACCATACGCAGGTAGCGGTATGGGCGGTCTCCGCCGTCGGTCAAAGCGGTTCACCGCAGGGTCAACGTTCGGTAAATCCGTCCCCGGACGTAGCCTGACCTCCATGGACGAACGGCAGGTCCTGGTGGTGGAGGACGACGAGGCCATCGGCCGCGGCCTCGCCCAGGCCCTGACCACGCAGGGCTACTCCGTGCGGTGGGCGGCGACCGGGTCCGACGGCCTGCGGGAGGCGACCGAGGCGGCGCCGGACCTCGTGCTCCTCGACCTCGGCCTGCCCGACCTCGACGGCGTCGAGGTATGCCGGCGGCTGCGGGCCGTCGCTCCGGGCACGACGATCGTCATGCTGACGGCCCGGGACGCGGAGATCGACGTCGTCGTCGGGCTCGACGCCGGAGCCGACGACTACGTCACGAAGCCGTTCCGGCTGGCGGAGCTCATGGCCCGGGTCCGGGCCCATCTGCGCCGGGCCGGGCCGGGCGCACCGACCGGGCGCCTCACCGCCGGCGGGCTGGAGCTCGACGCCGGCTCGCACCGGATGTGGGTCAACGGCGCAGAGGTCGATCTGCGGCCCCGGGAGTTCGACCTGCTGGCGCTGCTGATGGCCGAGGCGGGCCAGGTCGTCGGCCGGGAGCGGATCATGGCCGAGGTGTGGGACGAGCACTGGTTCGGGTCGACCAAGACCCTCGACATGCACATCTCGGCCCTGCGCCGGAAGCTCCTCGCCGCCGGCGACGACCCCAACCGGCTCAGCACCATCCGGGGTGTCGGGTACCGCCTGGAAACCCTGTGACCCTGGAAGTCCTGTGACCCTGGAAATCCTGTGACCCGGCGGATCCTCACCACCATGCTGGCCGTCACCACACTGGCCGTGGCGCTGTTCGGCGTTCCCCTGGCCCTCGGTGTACGCCGCCTCTACTACAACGAGGCCGTGGTCCGCCTGGAGCGGGAGGCGGCCGAGGCGGGTATCGCCGTGCCCACCTCGCTCGGGGATACCCGCGACCCCGTCGAGCTCCCCGTACCGGCCGGCGGGATCCGGCTGGCGCTCTACGGCGCCGACGGGGCGAAGATCGCCGGCCAGGGACCGGACCGGGCCGATGCGGCGGTGGCCGGCGCGCTGAGCGGCGATGTCCGCCAGGGCGGGGAGCCCGGCTCCCTGGTCGTGGCCGTCCCCCTCTCCGGCGACGAGCGGGTCTTCGCCGCCATCCGGGCCAGCGTCGCCCGCCGGGTGGTGGACGCCCGCGTGCACCGGGCCTGGCTGGCCATGGCGGCGCTGGCCGCGGGAGCGCTGGGTACGGCCGGCCTGCTGGCCTGGCGGCAGTCCCGGCGTCTCAGCCGGCCGGTCCAGGCGCTGGCCACCGCCGCCACCCTCCTGGGCCTCGGCGACTTCTCGGTCCGGGCCGAGACCTCGGGGGTGGCCGAGGTCGACGCTGCAGCCGGGGCCCTCAACGTGACCGCCGAGCGGCTGGGGGAGCTGCTGGCCCGGGAACGGGCCTTCAGCGCCGACGCCTCCCATCAGCTCCGGACGCCGCTCACCCGGTTGCGCCTGCGGCTCGAGACCGCCCTGGCCGTGCCGGGGGCCGCCGACGGCGAGGTGCTCCAGGCCGCGGTGGCCGACATCGACCACCTCGAGGCCACGGTCGAGGAGCTCCTGGCCCTGGCCCGGGACGAGGGCCCGCCCCGGGAACGCCTCGACGTCCCCAGCCTGCTGGCCGAGGTCGAACAGCGGTGGCACGGAACGTTGGCCGCCGCCGGGCGGCGCCTCCACGTCATCGCCGACCCCGGGCTGGCGCCGGTCGACGCCTCGGCCGCCGCGCTGCGCCATGTGGTCGACGTCCTCGTCGCCAACGCCGCCGAACACGGCGCCGGAACGGTGACCGTGCGGGCCCGTCCCGCCGCCGACGCCTGGGCTCTCGACGTGACCGACGAAGGCCCGGGCCCGTCCGCCGGTGACGGAGACCTGTTCCGCCGCCGGTCGGAGTCCGCCACCGGCCGCGGCATCGGGCTGGCCCTGGCCCGTTCCCTGGCCGATGCCGAGGGGGGCCGGCTCGTCCTCAGCCGGCCCGGCCCCGGACCGTGCTTCACCCTGCTCCTGCCCGCCGCCGACGGGGACACCGACTGAGCTGCGGTCCCGCCATTCGGCGTTCTTTTCGGACACCCGTCCGTCTGAAAAGAACGCCGGTTGCCGGCGACTAGTGGAAGCGCAGCACCGCCAGCGCCCCGGCGACGAGGCAGTAGATACCGAACGGCGTGAGCGTCCGGGTCGAGAACCACCGCACGAGGAACCGCACCGCGCCGTAGGCGGCGAGGCCGGCGCAGAGGCTGCCGACCAGCATCTGCCCCCGGATCCCGTCCCCGAGAGGACCGAGGAGGTCGGGCAGCTTGTACACGCCGGCGGCGAGGATGATCGGCGTGGCCAGGAGGAAGGAGAAGCGGGCGGCGTCCTCGTGGTCGAGGCCCCGGAGGAGGCCCGCCGTCATCGTGACACCGGAGCGGCTGACGCCGGCGAACAGGGCCAGGATCTGGGAGGCCCCGATTCCGACCGCGTCCTTCGTCTGGAGCGTGTCGAGCGCCAGGCCGGGTTCCCCGGCCCCGGCCGCACCGTCGGCGCCGACGAGGGCGGGAACGGTGACGCGCCGCTCGGCCTTGCGCCGGAGGCGCTCGCCGCCCAGCAGGATCAGCCCGTTGAGGAAGAGGAAGACGCCCGCCGCCAGCGGCTT
>JAUZEY010000458.1 GCA_030838785.1 Actinomycetota bacterium
CGGCCACCATCGACACCGAGCGCTTCTCGCGCCACTTCGGTGGCGCGCCGATCGTGGAGGTGTCGGGCCGCACGTACCCCGTCGAGGTCCGCTACCGGCCGTTGGTCGACGTCGAAACCGCCGACGAGGAGGCCGAAAGTGAGGAACGGGACCAGGTCCAGGCCATCGGCGACGCCGTCTCCGAGCTCGTGGCCGAGGGCCCGGGCGACATCCTGGTCTTCCTCTCCGGGGAACGGGAGATCCGCGACACCGCCGAGGCCCTCGCCGCCCTGGCCCTCCCCGACACCGAGCTCCTCCCCCTCTACGCCCGCCTCTCCGCCGCCGACCAGCACCGGGTCTTCCAGTCCCATCCCGGCCGGCGCATCGTGCTGGCCACCAACGTCGCCGAGACGTCGCTCACCGTGCCCGGCATCCTGTCGGTCGTCGACCCCGGCACGGCCCGCATCTCCCGCTACAGCCACCGGACCAAGGTCCAGCGCCTCCCCATCGAGCCGGTGTCGCAGGCGTCGGCCGACCAGCGGGCGGGCCGCTGCGGCCGGGTCGCCCCCGGCGTCTGCATCCGCCTCTACTCCGAACCGGACTTCCGGTCCCGGCCCCAGTTCACCGAACCGGAGATCGTCCGCACCAACCTGGCCTCGGTCATCCTCCAGATGGCCGCCCTCGGTCTCGGCGATGTGGCCCGCTTCCCGTTCGTCGACGCCCCCGACGCCCGCAGCATCAAGGATGGCGTCGCCCTCCTCGAAGAGCTCGGCGCCCTCGACCCAGCGGAGCGCAACCCCAAGAAGCGCCTGACGCCCCTCGGACGGCGGCTGGCCCGGCTGCCCCTTGACCCCCGGCTCGGCCGCATGGTCCTCGAGGCTGAGGCCAACGGCTGCCTCGAGGAGGTCATGGTCATCGCCGCCGCCCTCTCGATCCAGGATCCCCGGGAGCGGCCCCTCGAGAAGCAGGCGGCCGCCGCCGAGGCCCACGCCCGCTTCGCCGACAAGGAGTCGGACTTCCTGTCCTACCTCCGGCTCTGGGAGCACCTCCAGGACCGCCAGGACGCCCTGTCCTCCAACCAGTTCCGCAAGCTGTGCAAGGCGGAGTTCCTCAACTTCCTGCGCATCCGGGAATGGCAGGACATCCACGGCCAGCTCCGCCAGGTCATGGGCGTCAGGGGCGGCCGGCCGGCGCCGGCTCCCGCCCCGCCTCCGCCGGCCGAGGGCGGCGAGAAGCGGCGCCGCACGGCGATCCACCAGGCGTTGCTGGCCGGGCTCCTCTCCCACGTCGGCATGAAGAGCGGCCCCCGCGACGAGTACCAGGGGGCCCGGGCGGCCCGCTTCGCCATCGCCCCCGGCTCGGTGCTGTTCAAGTCGTCGGCGGGCTGGGTGATGGCCGGCGAACTGGTGGAGACGACCCGCCTGTGGGCCCGGGTCGTGGCCCGTATCGAGCCGGAGTGGGCCGAACGGCTCGGCGCCCACCTCGTCAAGCGCAGCTACAGCGAACCCCATTGGGACGCCAAGCGGGGCGAGGCCATGGCCTACGAGCGGGTGACGCTCTACGGCCTGCCGCTCGTCACCGCCCGCAAGGTCAGCTACAACCGGGTCGACCCGGCCGCCGCCCGCGACCTGTTCATCCGCCTGGCCCTCGTCGAGGGGGACTGGCGCACGCCCCACCCGTTCTGGGCCGAGAACCGCACGCTGGTCGAGGAGGTTCGGGCCCTGGCCACGCGGGTGCGGCGCAACGACGTCCTCGTCGACGACGAGGTGCTGCTCGACTTCTACGACAAGCGGATCGGCCCCGAGGTCACCTCCGCCCGCACCTTCGACGCCTGGTGGAAACGGGAGCGGGTCAACCAGCCCGACCTGCTCCGCTTCACCCGGGAGCTGCTCATCAACCCCGCCACCGGGGCGCTCGACATCGATGCCTACCCCGACGTGTGGCGGTACCGCAACCTCGAACTGGCGCTGTCCTACCAGTTCAACCCGGGGTCCGAATCGGACGGCGTCACCGTCCACATCCCGCTGCCGGTGCTCGACCAGATCGATCCGGCGGCCTTCGACTGGCAGGTGCCCGGTCTGCGGGAGGAGGTGGTCGCGGCGCTGATCCGTTCCCTGCCCAAGGAGGTGCGGCGCAGCTTCGTGCCCGTCCCCGACTACGCCAAAGCCGCTCTCGAACGGATCGCCCCGGCCGGCGGGCCCCTGCTCGAGACGCTGGCCCGGGAGCTGGGCCGCCTCACCGGCGACCCCGTCCCCCCGGGCAGCTGGCAGTGGGACCGGGTCCCGCCCCATCTGCGGATGCGGTTCCTGGTCGAGGACGAGGCGGGCCGCACCCTGGCCGCGGGCAAGGATCTCCGGGCGCTGCAGGAGCAGCTGGCCGAGCGGGCCGAGGCCGGCCTGGCCGTGGCCGCCAGCACGTTCGAGCGGGACGGGCTGAGGAGCTGGACGATCGGCACGCTCGCCCGGGAGGTCGACGTGACGTGGGCCGGCTTCCGCCGCCGGGCCTACCCGGCGCTCGTCGACCGGGGGGACTCGGTGGCGGTGCGGGTGTTCTCCACGCCGGGCGAGCAGCGGCAGGAGATGTGGGCCGGCACGAGGCGGCTGCTGCTCCTCTCGGTGCCCAACCCGACCCGGGCCGCCGAACGGCGGCTCTCCAACGACTCGCAGCTGGCCCTGGCCCGTTCCCCCTATCCGAAGGTCTCCGACCTCTTCGACGACTGCGTCCTGTGCGCCGTCGACCAGCTCCTGGGCGACTTCGGCGGCCCGGTGTGGAGCGAAGCGGCCTTCACCGCTCTGCGGACGGGTGTCGCCCACGCCCTGACCGAGAGCGTCGTCTACGTCGTGACCGTCGTCGCCGGCATCCTGGCCATCGCCAACGGGATCGAGCTCCGGTTGGCCCGGCTGCGGGCTCCCTCACTCGCCCCGTCGATCGACGACATCGAACGCCAGCTGGCCGGCCTCGTGGGCCCCGGCTTCGTCGCCGCCACCGGCGTCGGCCGGCTGCCCGACCTGATGCGTTACCTGGAAGGGATCGAGCTCCGGCTCGACAAGCTGCCCACCGGCGCCGAGCGCGACTTCGACAACTTCCGCCGGATCCAGCGCCTGGAACGGCGCTACGGCGAACTACTGGGGGCCCTCGGACCGGCTTGGGGGGCTTCACCTGCCTCCCCCGAAGCGGAGGACGCCGCCGCCATCCGGTGGATGATCGAGGAGCTGCGGATCAGCTACTTCGCCCAGGGGTTGGGAACGGCGCAGCCGGTCAGCGAGAAGCGGATCCTGCGGGAGATCGACCGCTGGTGGTCGGAGGCGGGCTGACGGCCCGGGTCGTCACGATCCGCACCGCCACGGCGAACACCGCCACCCCGGCCAGGAAGTCGAGGACGACGAAGGTGTTCTGGAACCAGTCGAAATCGCTCGGCGGCACCGTCGTGTAGTGGAAGAGGCCGATGAGGCCGCTCACCGAGTAGACGCCGAGCAGCGAACCGCCGAGGCCGCGGTTCCCCTGCTTCAGGTAGCGGTAGCCGGCCACCCCGGCAGCGGTGAACAGCACCCAGCTGATCGGGATCATCGCCTGGGTGATGAAGCCCTTCTTGCCTCCGGTGTAGTCGTCGAAGCGGACGGTGTTGTCGATGTAGTGCACCACCGACAACAGCAGAGCCGTGACGAAGATGCGGCGGACCATCGTCAGTTCGTCGGACCGGTTCACCGGCGGGCTCCTTTCGTGGCGGTGGAGGCCAGGACCTCCCGGGCGGCGGCGACGAGCATCTCCCCCGCGGCATAGAGCGGTTCCCGGCTGCGCAGCGTCCGGCTCAGCACGAAC
>JAUZEY010000477.1 GCA_030838785.1 Actinomycetota bacterium
CGCCGGTGCACTCGCACCGGCGGGCCCGCACCCATGCCTGGGCCTACGCGCCCACCCCTTCAAACGGGAAGATCATCTCGGAGTTCCCCTTCAGGCCGTCATGTCCAGGACGACACGGAACCGCGCATGACCGGACATCATGCGCTCGTACGCCTTCGGCGCCTCCGCCATCGGCATGGTCTCGGTCATCGGGTGGATGCCATGACGCTCGCTGAACGCGAGATTGTCCTCGTTCTCGATGGAAGTGCCGGTAAGGCTCCCGCTGAGCGTGCGGGTGCCGAAGATGAGGTCCGCTGTGTTGACCGAGATGGGATCGGGGGCGGCTCCGACGACCACCATGCGACCGCGAGGTGCGAGGCCGGCGACCAGCGGCGACATCGATGCGCCACTGGCGGCCGTCGCTATGATCGCGGCGGCGCCGCCGAGTTTCTGCAGAGCGGCGCCGGGGTCCTCGCAGGCACTGTCGATGTAGTGATCCGCCCCCAGCTCTGCTGCCAGCGCGGCCTTGTCCGTCCCCCGGGCGATGGCGGCGACGCGGTAGCCGAGCCTGTCGGCGTATTGCAGGCCGAGATGACCAAGACCACCGATCCCCTGGACGGCCACCAGCGCTCCCGCGGGGCCGTCTATCTGCTGTAGCGCCTTGAACGTCGTGAGACCGGCGCACAGGAGCGGCGACGCCTCGACGGCGGCCATGCCCTCCGGAATGCGTACGAGCCCGCTGGCCCTGGCGAAGGCGACCTCGGCGTATCCACCGTCCACATCGGTCCCGATCTGAGGCTGGTCCGCGCAATTGACGAAATCGCCTCGCCGGCAGTGCTCGCACTCGCCGCAATGACCGCCGAGGTAGCCGACACCGACACGATCACCCACCTGCCAGGCCTTTACGCCCTCGCCGACCGCGTCGATGACACCGACGATCTCGTGGCCGGGAACGATGGGCCGGCTCGGGTCGGCGCGGAGTCCCTCGACTGCGAGGACGTCGGAATGACAGACCCCGCAGCTCTCCACGGTGAGGCGCACGTGACCCGCAGGTGGCTGCCTGAGTTCACGGACCACAAGCTCGAACTTTCGTGATCCGGTGACTTCGAAAGCACGATAGGTGGACATCGCTCTCCTCCAGTGGGTTCGATGATTTCAATATGACCGGTCGTCTTGATACTGTCAAGAGGAATCGCGCGGCCGAGCCGGACCACTGACCGGGGCTTGACATCGCCTGAGACGACCGGTCATATTGAGCCTGGAGGTGGCGGTCATGGCCAGGCAGAGCATGCGCGAGGAGATCGTCGAGGCGGCACTGGAGCAGTTCCACACGCATGGCTTCAACGCGGCCGGGGTGAAGGACATCACCGACGCGGCCGGCGTGCCGAAGGGGTCGTTCTACAACCACTTCGACAGTAAGGAAGCGCTGGCCGTCGTGGCTCTGCAGCGTTACGGTGCGGGACGCCGCCTGCAGGACCTCGCCGACGACGGCGTCGAACCTCTGGCGCGGCTGCGGGCCCATTTCGAGTTCCTCCGCGACGAGATCGTGCACCGGGAGTTCACCGCGGGCTGCCTGATCGGCAATTTCGGCACCGAGATCATCGACCACAGCGAGGTCCTCCGGGCGGCCGTACGGCAGAGCCTGCAGCACTGGGCCGCTCTGGTCGCGGCGGCGCTCACCGAGGCTCAGCAGGCCAGGACGGTCCGCGCCGGCCTCGACCCGGACACCACGGCCCGCTTCATACTCAACGCCTGGGAGGGCACGCTCATCGGGGCCCGCGCCGACCGGTCGGCCGACGACTTCGACGCCTTCTTCGACATCGTTTTCGGCACGCTGCTCACCTAGCGATTCCGGCGGGCGCGCATGGAGGCACCCGCTACGCGAAAGGCCGCGGCCCTACGACGCGATGGAGCGCAGAAGGCGGCCCGGATCGGCGATGACGCGCTCGATCACCAGGCCCGCCGCGCCGAGCACCGCCGCTCCCCCGGCCAGCGGGGACACGACCACCGGTGGCACGCTGCCGCGCAGCACGCCCGACCCCAGGGCGAGCGCCTCCTCGACGGCGGGACAAGCCCACCGGGCGAGTGGCGAGAAGATGCCGCCCAGCACGACCGTGTCCGGGTCCAGGAGCTTGACCGCCGTCGTCAGCGCGCTGCCAAGGGCACGGCCCGCCCGGTCCACTGCCGCCACGGCGGCGGGATCCCCGGACTCCAGCAGGCCGACGAGCGCGGCGATGGAGCCATCCGGGCCGGCCGCCGACCCGGCCGTCACCCCGGTGAGCCCGGCACCGCGCAAGATCGCCTCCTGGCCGGCGAACTGTTCGAGACAGCCCCGGCTGCCGCAGGCGCACGGGGGCCCGGACGGCTCGACCACGACGTGGCCCAGCTCCCCGGCGAAGCCGTGCGCGCCGCGGAAGACCTGGCCGGCCACGACGATGCCCGCACCGATCCCGATCTCACCGGAGACATGGACGAAGTCGCCCAGCGCGGACCCCGCGCCGAACCAGAGCTCGCCGAGCGCGGCCAGGTTGGCCTCATTGTCATGGTCGGCGGG
>JAUZEY010000596.1 GCA_030838785.1 Actinomycetota bacterium
CCGGCCAGACCATCACCTGCTTGTTCACCAACACCCAGCAGGGCACGCTCGAGGTCGTCAAGTCGATGGACGCCAACGACCCGGGGCGGTTCAACCTGGCCCTCGACGGCACGACCCTGGCCACGGCTGTCGGCAACGGCGGTACCACCGGAGCGCAGTTCGTCTCCCCGGTCGGCACCCACGCGGTGAGCGAGGCGGCCGCCCCTGGCACCGTCATCTCCGACTACATCTCCAGCATCCGGTGCGTGAACGGGCAGCAACTGGTCGTGGCCAGCGGTCCCGGGACGAGCCTGGGCGGCATCGCCGTTCCCGCCGGTGACCACGTCGTCTGCACGATCACGAACACCCGTGGCCGGGGCAGCCTGCGGGTGGTCAAGGCCCTCCTGCCGAGCACCGACCCGGGCTTGTTCAACCTGGCCATCGACGGCACGACGATCGTCACCGACCGGACCGACGGCGGCACCACCGGTCTCGTGCAGGTCGACTCCGGCAGCCACGCCGTCGGCGAGACCGCCGGCACGGGCACCAACCTGGCCGACTACACCTCGGCGATCGTCTGCACGCACCTCGTCGGTCAGGACGGGGTGGCGCTGGCCGTCATCGTGGCCAACGGCTCCGGCACGAGCCTCACCGGCGTCCCCGTCGGCATCAACGACGACGTGACGTGCGTCATCACCAACACCCGCAAGCCCCCGGGCCCGGGCTCCGTCACCATCGTCAAGGACGCCAAGCCCAACTCGACGCAGGACTTCACCTTCACCCCCAGTGCCGGGATCAACGGCGGGGTGAGCTTCCTGCTCGACGACGACGGCAACAGCACTAACGCCCTGCCCGACAGCCGGACCTTCCCGGTCGCACCCGGCGTCCACACCGTCACCGAGGCGGCGGCCGCCGGATTCGAGCTGGCGTCGATCGTCTGCGACGACTCGGACTCCACCGGGAACACGGCCACCGCGCTGGCCACCATCCGGGTCGCGCCGGGCGAGCACGTGACGTGCACCTTCACCAACGAGAAGCACGGTGTGTACGGCAACGACCCGTCGGTCAACCCGGTGGAGAACCCCTACACCCCCGGCCCGAACCCCGGCGGCCAGCCGGCGGGGGACACCGGCCAGCCCGGTGCCGCCACTCCGGACCCGGGTACGCAGGTGGCCGGGATCACCGTCGTGTCGCCCGTCGCCGACCCCTCCGGCGACCACGGGAACCCGGTGCTCCAAGGCGTGGTCGGCGCCGTGGAGGGCCAGGTCAACCTCCCGAGGACGGGCGCCGCGCTCGTCCAGCAGGCCCTCGCCGGCCTGATCCTCATCGGAGCCGGCATCCTCCTCCTGGCGCTGCGCCGCCGGCGCTCGTCGTCCCCCTCGGCCTGAGTTCCACCCCGCCCGACCCCCCTCGGGCACGACCGATCGGCACCGGGGCCGCCCCCCGACCCGGTGCCGATCGGACACTTCGGCAGTAGCGGGGCACAGCAGCCCCGATTCCCCCCCAGGAGCTCTTGAGATGGTCAACCGGCGTCGTCGCTTCCCCGTCGTCCTGCTGGCGTTGCTGGCCCTCGTGCCCGGCACCGCCCAGGCGCTCTATGCCCCCCACGCCGGGGTCGTCTCCGCCAATCCGGCCGACAACACACCGAACATCCTCGACGGCATGGTCACCGCCATCGTCCCGCTCGGGAACCGGATGATCGTCGGCGGCACCTTCTCCCAGGTGCAGGAAGTGGGCGCCGGCAAGCCCGTCCTCACCCGCCGCGGTCTGCTCGCCTTCAACCCCGCCACCGGCGTCGTGGACCCCGGCTTCGTGGCCAACCTCGACGTCTCCACCGACCCCACGGTGGACCGTTCCGTGCAGGCCCTCGCCCCGTCGCCCGACGGGCGGTCGGTCTTCGTCGGCGGCAGCTTCACCCTGCTGAACGGCGTCGCCGTCGACAAGCTGGTCAAGCTCGACGGGGCCACCGGCACCCTCGACCCGAACTTCCACGTGACGGCGAAGTCGGCGGTGAAGGACATCGCCCTCTCCGGCTCCCTCCTCTACGTGGCCGGCGGGTTCACGACCTTCGACGGCCAGCCCCGCGGCGGGCTCGCCGCCCTCGACGCCACCACCGGTGCGCTCGACGCCAACCTGAACATCCCCTTCACCGTCCCCAACCAGGGCAGCGCGCCCCGGGTCGAGACCATCGCCGTCAGCGCCGACGGGAAGACCCTCGTGGCCGGGGGCAACTTCAAGACCGTTGGCGGTCAGAACCGGGTCCAGATCGCCATGATCGACCTCGGCGCCCACCCGGCCCAGGTCGCCGACTGGCAGACCGACGGCTACAACACCCAGTGCTCCGAGCCGGGCTTCGACAGCCAGATGCGGGACCTCGACCTGTCGCCCGACGGCAGCTGGTTCGTGGTCGTCAGCACCGGCGGCTACGACCGCCACGGGCTGTGCGACGCCGCCGCCCGCTGGGAGACCGGGGCCCGCGGCACCGGCCTCCAGCCGACGTGGGTGGACCGCAGCGGCGGCGACAGCTTCACCGCCGTCGACGTCACCGGCGCCGCCGTCTACGTCGGCGGCCACGTCCGCTGGCTGAACAACAACCGGCCCAACGGAACCTCCGTCGACGCCACCCCCGGGCCCGGCGCCGTCCCCCGGGAGGGCATCGCCGCCCTCGACCCGAGCAACGGCCTGCCCCTGTCGTGGAACCCGGGGCGGGACCGGGGCGAGGGCACCTGGGCCCTCGTCTCCACGCCGGACGGGCTGTGGGTGGGCAGCGACACCGACACCATCGGCGGCGAGCACCACGCCAAGGTCGCCTTCTTCCCGCTGGCCGGCGGCAGCCCGGCCCCCACCGCCGCCTCGGCGCCGCTCCCCGGCGACCTCTACACCATCTCCGCCGGCGGCACGCTGGCCCGCCGCTACTTCGACGGCTCTGTCGTCGGGGCGCCGACGGTCGTGCCCGGCGGGGGAGGGGCCGACTGGACCTCGGTGCGGGGTGCCTTCGACGTGGGCGGACGGCTCTACACCGGTCGGGACGACGGCCGGCTCCAGGCCCGCGCCATCACCGGCGGCGGCTTCGGGGCCCCCACCGACCTCGACCTCTTCGGCACGCCCGACACCCAGTTCCCGGTCACCCGGGTGACCGGCATGTTCTACGACAACGGCCGCCTCTACCACACGGTCTCGGGCGACAGCCGCCTCTTCTACCGCTGGTTCACCCCCGACAGCGGCGTGGTCGGCTGGGACGTGTTCGTGGCCGGCGGCGACGGCGACGGGTTCGACTTCAACGGCGTGCAGGGCCTCACGATGGCCGGCGGCCGCCTCACCTACAGCAAGGGCGGTGCACTCCACGCCGTCGACTTCCGCAACGGCCGTCCCGTGCCGGGGACCGACACGGTGGTCGGCAACGCCGTCGGCGACTGGTCGTCCCTCGGCCTGTTCGTGCTCCCCGGCAACTCCGCCCCGCCGATCCCCGGGCAGCTCGGCTCCGCCGGCCCGGCGGGCGCTGCGGCGCCGGGGTACTGGATGACCGGCTCCGACGGCGCCGTGTACGCCTTCGGCAGCGCCGGGGCGCTGGGCTCCCTGGCCAACACCCACCTCAACAAGCCGATCGTGACCATGGCCGCCACCCCGTCCGGTCAGGGCTACTGGCTGGTGGCGACCGACGGCGGCATCTTCGCCTTCGGTGACGCCCGGTTCTTCGGGTCGACGGGCGGCATCGCCCTCAACCGTCCGATCGTGGGCATGGCGGCCACCCCGTCCGGTCAGGGCTACTGGCTGGTGGCGTCCGACGGCGGGATCTTCGCCTTCGGTGACGCCCGGTTCTTCGGGTCGACGGGCGCCATCGGCCTGAACCGCCCGATCGTGGCGATGGCGGCCACGCCGACGGGCCGGGGCTACTGGCTCACGGCGTCGGACGGGGGCATCTTCGCCTTCGGCGACGCGGCGTTCTTCGGCTCGACCGGCGCGGTCACGTTGAACAAGCCGATCGTCGGCATGGCCCCCGCACCGACCGGCCGGGGCTACTGGCTCACGGCGTCGGACGGTGGGATCTTCGCCTTCGGTGACGCGGCGTTCTTCGGCTCGACCGGTGCGGTCAAATTGAACAAGCCGATCGTCGGGATGGCACCGACGCCGACCGGCCGCGGCTACTGGTTCACGGCCTCCGACGGCGGGATCTTCGCCTACGGCGACGCCTCCTTCCTCGGCTCGGCCGGCGACCGGGGCCTGAAGGCCCCCGTCGTCGCCTTCCTCGCCCGGCGCTAGCAGACTCCATGCCCCCCGAGGACACCCTCGGGGGCATGGGACGCGCCGAGGAGACCGACCGAGGGAGTGGCTGGCCCGCATGGCCGCGCTGGCCGAAGTTCGAGGTGCTCGACCGCGGCATCGGAGGACGAACGGCGACGGGCCCTGACCGAAGCCGACCGGTGGCGGGCCGCCCACGGGTTGGCGCCGCTGGCGAGTGGTGGGAAGAGAAGACGGAGCACGTCCTGCATGAGCGAGCTCGAGCCCTCGGGCTACTCGGCCCCGTTCGCTGAGCGCCTACGCGCCCTTGGCCTCCAACCCGTTCATGATCTGAGCTCTGGCCGCCCTCCGCTACCGGGCGACCCCTCGTTCACCACGGACGCCGACTTCCTCGCCCCGAGCGTGGCGTGGCGGGCCTCGCCGAAGCCATGACGGCTGACGGGTACGACGTGCGGGCCGAGACGGCGTTCCAGCGGGCGGCCATCGAACGGGCCGTCGACGGGGTGATCACCGCCGAGGATGTGATCGTGTTCAAGCTCATCGCATGGCGACCGCGGGACCAGGACGACGTCGCCTCGATCCTTGACGCCGGACATCATCTCGACACCGCCTACATCGAGCGCTGGGCGGCGGAGTGGCAGGTCACGGACCGGTGGCTCGAAGCCCGGCGCCGCTGACGCCTCGGATCTCGGCCGCCAGGCCGCCCGGGCGCTGGCTGGGTCGAGTGATGCCGGCGAAGCGTGAACTCGATCTCGGAAGGGCCGACCGGCCCTCGGGTGGTGCTATCAGATGGGTGCGTCGCTGGGGATGTTCGTCGGCAGCGGCGGAGGGGCTGGGTGCACCACCCTCACGGTGGCGTCCCCCGCCCCGGTGGCGACCTTGGTGACGGTCGTGCCGCGCACCGTGTAGACGTCCCCGGCGGAGCTCGCCCCGGCCGCCTTTCCGATCCCGGCGCCGCACGGATCGGGACGCTGCAGCAGCACCAGGGTGGCGTCGGCGAGCCAGCCGACCGGGGTGGCCGTGGCCAGGGCGGGCGGGAGGTCCAGGGGCTGGCCGGCGAGGCGCATCTTCGTCAACGGCGGCCGCCCGGGGGCGCAGGCCCCCTCCTGCCAGGCGATGCCACCGCCGGCGAAGGGAGAGGTGACCACGCCGGTGATCGGCTGGTCGGGCGCGGTAGTCGAGGCCAGCGTGGTGATCGTGCCGGCGGCGAGGTCGAGGCTGTGGAGGTCCCAGCGGTCGGTGTGCTGGCCGGCGAAGACGAGGTGGCCGTCGTCCGTCCAGGCCAGGGAATCGATGTGGCGGCTGGTCTCGGCGGCGGCCAGAGTCCCCTGGAGGGCGCCGGTGGTGTCGGCCAGGTAGATGCCGTACCCGCCGCTGGCGTTCTCGCCGTCCCCGTACCCGGCCACGACGATGGCCTGCCCGCTCGGGTGGTAGATGGCGGCGTCGTAGCTGTTGATGACGCCGATGTCCTCGGCCGGACCACCGGTCGCGGGCCGTTTCATCAACCGCCCCTGGGGGGTCACCGCCAGCAGGGAGGTCCCCGCCGGCGAGAGGGACACGTGGTCGGCCGGCGTGAATCCGGTCGGCGACGCCTGGCCGGCCGACACCAGCCGGGTGGGCCCGGCGAGGCCGGCGTCGCCCCGAGCGCCCCACCGGGGCGCGACGTCGAGGTGGTCGGCCAGGCACTGGCGGCCCTGCCCGTCGGGGCCCACGGCCATGAGCCGGGAGCCCTCGACGTACGTGACCTCACCGGCCGCCGGTGCCGCGCCCACCCGGCACGGCTGGGACGCACCCGCCGTCCGGGTGGTGCACCCGGCGCCGAGCACGGCCAGCGCGCCCAGGAGGGCAAGCCATCGTTTCATGAGCGGAGATCGCCGGGCCGGGTTACGGGCAGGCCGAGGGCCCGGTCGTGCCCTGGCAGGTTTTGTCCTTGGCCAGGCGGCTGGCCAGGTCGGCCAGCGTCGCCGCCGACGGCGCCCGGGCCGCGTTGGACGGGTCGAGGAGGTTGTTGACCTCCCAGGGGTCGGCCGTGAGGTCGTAGTACTCCCGGACCTTGAGCGTCATGTCGTCCTGGTAGCCGTACCACTCGATGTAGTCGTAGGTGGCCGTGCGGACGGAGGCCCAGCTCGGGGTGGTGGTGAAGTCGGGGCTGTAGTGGTACTCGAGGAGGTTCTCGGTGCGCGTCGCCGGGGCCAGGAAGGAGTGGCCGTCCATCGGGTGCTTGAGGGTGGCCTGCACCCCCGTCGCGGCCAGGAGGCTCGGTGCGACGTCGAGCAGCTCCATCTGGCGGGGATCGATCGCACCGGCGGGGAGGTGGCCGGGCCAGCGGACGTCGAAGGGGACGTGGACCGAGGGAAGGTAGGGGACGGTCTTCGACTTGATGCCGTACTCGTCGTAGAGCCAGCCGCTGTCGCCGCTGTAGACCACCATCGTGTTTTCGAGCTGGCCGGTGTCGGAGAGGTGCTGGAGGATCCGGTCCATCATGTCGTCCACCGACAGCAGGGTGCGGGCCTGGGCGTTGCGGGCGGCCTCGCCGGCGGCGTAGGTGTCGTGCTGGGCGCGGATGAAGTCGGGTTTGGTGGCCTCGTTGCCGACGGCGGGGCTCGGCTGCCAGGGCGGCAGCGGGGCGTTGGCGTACTGGTCGGCCGGCGTCATCGGGTTGTGCGGCGCCTGGGGGGTCAGCTCGAGGTACCAGGGCTTGTCGGGGTTCTGGTGGAAGTCGTCGATGAAGTCGATGGCCCGGTCGCTCTGGAAGTCGGTCACGTACTGGGATCCGGCGGAGACGGAATGGCCGTCCACCGTCCACTGGGTGTTGGTGTAGCCCCCGGCGACGCCGGCGTAGTGGTCGAAGGCCTGCGGGGTCGTTCCGTAGTGCCAGTTGATGAGGAACTTGCCGTCGAGGCCGGTCTGGTAGCCGCCGTCGTGGAGGTACTTCTGGAGGCTGGCGTCAAAATCCATGTTGGGCCCGGTCTGGTTGTTCAGGATGCCGGTGTTGTGCTGGTACTGGCCGCTCATGATCGACGTGCGCATCGGGGCGCAGATCGGCGTGGTGGCGAAGGTGTTGGTGAACTGGGTGCCGCCGTCCTCCAGCCATTTCCGGGTCTTGGGCATGAACTGCATGGTGTCGTAGCGCTGGTCGTCGGTCAGGACGAACAGCACGTTCGGCGCACCGGGCGGCGCCGTGGCGGTGGAGCCGCCCGCCGTCGTGGTGGTCGTCTTCCTCGTGGTGGTCGTCGTGGCCTTCGTCGTGGTGGTGGTGCTCGTCCCCGTGGTGGAGGTCGTGCTCGTCCCCGTCGTCGCCGAGGTGGACGAGGTCGGCGGGCTTCCCGGGGTCGGCGACTGAGGGCTGGCCAGCAGGTCTCCGCCCGTGCCGCTCACCAGGCCCGGCGTGTCGGCCGTCGGGAGCGTCGCCGCTCCGACGACCGGCTTGTCGGCATGGACGGACGTCGTGCCGTCGGCGTCGCCGAAGCCGAAGGACTGGCCGTCGTCGCTCACCTCCCGGTAACCGAGGCCCGTCGGGGTGGTCGTTATGGCCACGATCCGGTGGGCGCCGGCCTTTCCGGTGGCGGCGCCGAAGTAGCCGGCATCGCCGTAGGCCAGTACCCCGCCGTCGGCGGCAACGAGCCAGTAGCCGTTCCCTGACCGGCTGGAGGCCATCCCGACGATCGGCTGCCGCAACAACAGGCCGCCGGTCGAGCCGTGGAAGGCGGCGTCGCCGAAGCTGAAGATCCCGCCGTCCGAGGCCACCATCCAGTAGCCGTGGCCCGATGGTGTGGCGGTCATGCCGACGATGGGTTTG
>JAUZEY010000491.1 GCA_030838785.1 Actinomycetota bacterium
GGTTGCCCTTGACCGTGACCTTCCCCTTGGCCGTGACGTCGACGCCCTGGATCCGCTTGTGCACCTCCGCCTCCCCGGGGGTGAAGCGGACGTCGACGCCGATCGCCCTGGCCAGCGACGGCCCGTCGATGGTGGCCACGACCTTGCCCTGGCCGACGTCGTCGAGGTGGACCTTGCCGTGGAACAGATCGCTCCGGTTGAGCGTCACGTCCGAGACGTGGATCGACAGCCGGCGGATCAGCACCGCTTCGACCTTCAGGTCGTCGAGGTTGACGTCGACCCGGGGGACCGACGCCGAGAACAGCAGCCGGCCGATGAACGGGAAGGAGTGGATGGAGGCCGACGAGCCGGACCCCGGGGGGTAGTAGGCGGCGGCCCGCTCGGCCAGCTTCGACTCCGCCCACCCCTTGGCCGCCTGGTCACCGACGATCAGGATGAGGAGCAGGAGGGTGGGGACGACGAGGAAGATCCACTTGCGCACGGCTGAGAGCTTGCCCCAACTGGCACCGCCCTGACCCCTCAGCTCTCCAGGACGTCGCCCTCCATGCGGTTCACGACGACGCCGACCTCCGAGAACCACGACACGGCCTCGTCGATGGCCTGCTGCTCACCGGTCAGCTCGAGGATGACCCACCCCGAACTGGCCTCGACGTTGGCCCGCCGGATGTTGGGTACCACGCCGAACCGGTTGGCGGCCTCGTAGATGACCGGCCGCCCGACCAGGGGTTCGGGAAACGACAGGTGGAGGCGGGATCTGCTCATGGGACTCCGTTCCGGGGGGGCACCCCCGAGCCCCCGGGGGTCATCTCCCGAGAGCCACGTTGAGGTTGCCCGACCGTAGCCCCTCCAGGTCGAGCGTCGCGTAGAGGTACCCGGCGCCGGTCACGGCGGCCACCACCTCCGCCCGCCGCTCCAGCACCCGGGCCAGGTCGCCCAGCGGCACCTCGAGCCGGGCCAGGTCGCCGTAGTGGCGAACCCGGAGGTCGGCGAACCCCAGCGCCCGCACCGCCGCCTCGGCCCGGCCGACCCGGTCGAGCGTCCCGAGCGTGACCGGCGTGCCGTAGGGGATCCGGGAGGCGAGGCAGGCGGCGGCCGGCTTGTCCCACACCGGCAGACCCAACTGGCGGGCGGCCTCCCGCACGTCGGCCTTGGTGAAGCCGGCGTCGGCCAGCGGAGTCCGCACACCCCGCTCGGCGGCGGCCCGCTGCCCCGGGCGATGGTCGGAGAGATCGTCGACGATCGTGCCCACCGCCACCGCCACCCCGGGGCCCTCGGCGGCGGCGACCGGGCCGAGGACGTCGAACAGCTCGCTGCGGCAGTGGTAGCAGCGGTCACCGGCGTTGGCGACGTAACCGGGCCGGGCCAGCTCCTCGGTCCTCACCGCCCGCCACCGGAACCCGAACTCGGCGGCCAGCGCCTCGACCTGCGCCACCTCCTCGGACGGCACCGCCGGCGACACCGCCGTCACCACCAGGGCGGACGGGCCGAGCTCCTGGTGCGCCACCACGGCCAGCAGGCACGAGTCGACCCCACCGGAGCAGGCGACGACAACCCGTCCCAAAGCCGACACATCGGCACGAAGCCTGACAAGCCTGTCATTCAGCATCAGGACCCATGCTCCCACCTGGGAATAAGCTTCGGTAAATGCTCACCGACGGAAGGAGACCCACGATGCTTCGGGGTCATCGGCAGTCTTTCCGGGGGGCACCCCCGCGCCTCCGGGCCGGCCGCCTCGGAATCGCCCTCCTTGCCGCGACCGTCGTCCTCTCCGCCTGCGGCAGCAACAAGTCCGAGACGCAGAAGGGAGCCGACGGAAACGGCTCCGACAAGATCGTGAAGATCGGCGTCGTGGCGCCCCTGTCCGGCGCCCTCACGGCGATCGGCGTCGGCATCCGCAACGGCGCCGACCTGGCCGTCAAGCAGGCCAACGAGGCCAAGAAGATCAAGGGCTGGAAGATCGTCCTCGCCCCGGAGGACGACACCGCCACGCCGGACGTCGGCGCCAACGCCGCCACCAAGCTGTCCGACGACAAAGCCGTGATGGCGGTCATCGGCACCCTCAACTCCAGCGTGGCCGAGAAGGTCGCCCCGATCCTGAACAACCAGCACGTCGTGATGGTCTCCCCGTCCAACACGAACCCGTCGCTGACGCAGGGCAACGACCCCGCCAAGAAGGTCCGCCCGTTCGAGTACTACTTCCGGGTTGCGACCACCGACGCCATCCAGGGCCCCTTCGCGGCCAACTTCGCCTACAACACGGCGGGCAAGCGCAACGTGGTGGTCATCCACGACAAGAAGACCTACGGCCAGGGCCTCGCCCTCCAGTTCAAGGGCCAGTTCGAGAAGAACGGCGGCAAGGTCCCCACGGTCGAGACCGTCGAACCCGACGACAAGGACTTCTCGGCCGTGCTGAGCCGGGTCAAGCGGTTCAACCCCGACATGATCTACTTCGGCGGCGAGTACCCGGCGGCGTCGCTGCTCACCAGCCAGGCCGACCAGCAGGGGCTCACGGTGCCGCTCATGGGCGGGGACGGCATCTTCGACAAGACCTACATCGACGTGGCCAAGCAGGCCGGCGAGGGCGACTACGCCACCTCGGTCGGCGCGCCCACCGATCAGCTCCCGACGGCCAAGGCCTTCGTCGACGCCTACAAGGCGGCCGGCTACGCCGACCCCTACTCGGCCTACGGCGCCTACGCCTACGACGCCGCCAACTCCATCATCGAGGCGTTGGCCAAGGTGCTGCCCGACCAGTCCAAGATCGACGACGCCCTGCGGGTCAAGTTCCGCCAGGCCGTGCAGGACGGCAGCCTCGACGGCGTGACGGGCAAGGTGGCCTTCGACGAGTTCGGCGACACCACCACCCGGATCCTCACCGTCTACAAGGTCGACGGCGGGGCCTGGAAACCGCAGAAGACCGAGGAATTCAAGTAGAAGCTGCGCTGTGTCGCGCCTGGTCCAGCAGCTCGTCAACGGGACGGTCCTCGGAGCCACGATCGGGCTGATCGCGCTCGGCTACACGATGGTCTACGGGATCATCCAGCTCATCAACTTCGCCCACGGCGAGATCTTCATGATCGGGTCCTACGCCGGGCTGGCCGCCTACACCTACGTCCTGCCCGACTCGGTCACCAGGAACCCCTGGATCACCCTGCCGGCGGTCCTCCTGGCCGCCGGGGCGGCGTCGTCGGCCGTGGCCGTGCTGGCCGAGCGGCTGGCCTACCGCCCGCTGCGCAACGCCCCCCGCTTGGCGCCCCTCATCACGGCCATCGGCGTGTCGATCGCCCTCCAGGAAGCCGTGCGGCTCTTCTACCCCGGAGCCAAGCGGCAGCTGTCCTTCCCCCGAATCATCTCCGACCGCGGCTTCAAGGTCGGCGACGTGGCGATCCCCTGGACGTCGGTCTTCGCCGTGGTGAGCGCCGTCGTGCTCATGCTGGCGTTGGAGGCGTTCGTCAACCGCACCCGGCTGGGCAAGGCGATGCGGGCCACCTCGCAGGACCGGGAGACGGCCAAGCTGATGGGGATCGACACCGACAAGGTGATCGTGCTTGCGTTCGCCCTTGGTGGAGCCCTGGCCGGCGTGGCCGGCGTCATCCAGGGGATCCGGTTCGTGTCGCTCGACTTCCACATCGGGTTCGTGGCCGGGATCAAGGCCTTCACCGCCGCCGTCCTGGGCGGGATCGGCAACATCCGGGGCGCCATGCTCGGCGGCCTCGTCATCGGCCTCGTGGAGGCCCTGGCCACCGAGTACATCCCCCAGGGCGGGGCCTGGAAGGACGTCTGGGCCTTCGTGGTCCTGATCCTGGTCCTCACGCTGCGGCCCCAGGGCCTCCTCGGTGAGCAGGTGGCGGTGCGGGCTTGAGCATCGAGACGGCTGCCATACGGCAGGGTCTGGTCGACGGGGTGCGCCGGCTCCTCGGCCCCCGGCGGGCCGTCGTGGCCGTCGTCGGCGCCGTCCTGGCGGTCGTCGGCTGCAACACCCCGTGGGCCACGTTCGCCTTCGGATACCCGGGGAAGTTGAGCCTGGGCGGGTTCCCCGGCGGTGCCCGGACCTACGCCCTGGTCCTCGTCGTGCCCGCCCTCGTCGGGCTCACCCGCCGGCCCGGGCGGCGCGCCGCGGCCATCGCCGGCGCCAGCGGGGTACTGGGTGTCTCGGTCGGGAACCTGGTCGGCGTCGCCAACCAGGGGGGCGGGTTCGGTGCCGTGGCTTACGGCGCCTGGTTGGCCGCGGCCGGCGGCCTGCTCCTGCTCCTGGCCGCCGTGGCCGCCCCGGACGACGCCGCCCCCACCCTGGCCGAGCGACCGCTCCCGGCGGTGTTCGAGATGGCGGCCGTGGCCGCCAGCCTGGCCGCCGTCCTGGCCGTCGTCTGGTACGGGCTCGGCGTCGACGAGGCGACCCGCTTCGCCTCCTTCGCCGTCACCGTCGGGTTCGCCGCCGTCGCCCTGGCCGGCCTCGGCGTCATCAGCTGGTTGGAGGCGCTCTACCAGCGCCACCGGGCCGTCACGCTGACCGCCTCCGCCGTGGCCGCCGCCGCCTTCCCTTTCACGCAGGGCGGAGAGGCGCAGTGGATCCGGGTCTTCGCCTCCATCGGGATCTTCGCCACCGCCGCCATCGGCCTCAACGTGGTGGTCGGCCTGGCCGGCCTCCTCGACCTCGGCTACATCGCCTTCTTCGGCGTCGGCGCCTATGTCGCCGCCCTCACCTCGGGCGCCGGCACCACGACCAGCCACATCGTGT
>JAUZEY010000502.1 GCA_030838785.1 Actinomycetota bacterium
CGGGGTGGGCGGAGCGCCGCTGCCGCAGCCCGGCGGGACCCGCTCCAAGAGTTCGTCGAGGTTGGGCGGAAAGGGCGTCACCCTGACCAGGTCAGCCGCAATTGTCGGGCTGCGGCGGCCTCGTCCACTCTGCCCACCGGCGTCGTGCGGGGCGCGGCCCGGGCCGCCGCTCCCCCGTCGGCCTCGGCTTCGGCGGCCACCGCCAGCAGCGCCTGGGCCAGGGCCTCCACGGTCTGGGGACTCTCGGTCTCGGTCGGCTCGACCATGAGGGCCTCGTCGACGATGAGCGGGAAGTACATCGTGGGCGGGTGGAACCCTTCCTCGATGAGGCGCTTGGCCAGATCGAGGGCCTTCGCCCCGGACTTCCGTTTGATGCCGGCCGACGAGGCCACGAACTCGTGCATGCAGGGCCCGTCGTAGGGGAAGTCGTACGTTCCCCGCAGTCGCTCCTTGAGATAGCGGGCGTTGAGCACCGCCGTGCGGGCGATCTCGGCCAGGCCTTCGCCGCCGTGGAACAGGATGTAGGCGTAGGCCCGGGCCAGGACCAGGGCGTTGCCGTGCCAGCCGTGGATCCGCCCGATCGACCGTTCGGGCATCTCCCACCGGTAGCGGCCCTCTTCGCCGGGGACGGGCCGGGGCAGCGGCCCGGGCAGGAACGGTGCCAACCGCTCGGACACCGCCACCGGCCCTGCCCCCGGCCCGCCACCACCGTGGGGCGTGGCGAACGTCTTGTGGAGGTTGAGGTGGACGATGTCGAAGCCCATGTCGCCGGGGCGGACGGCGCCGAGGATGGCGTTGAGGTTGGCGCCGTCGTAGTAGAGCAGCCCGTCGGCGGCGTGGAGGGCGGCGGCGATGGGCTCGATGTCGACCTCGAACAGGCCGACGGTGTTGGGGTTGGTCAGCATCAGCCCGGCGACGTCGTCGCTCACCAACCGGCGGAGGGCGTCGAGATCGACGAGGCCCCGCCCGTCCGACGGCACCTCGACCGCTTCGTAGCCGGCCATGGCGGCCGACGCCGGGTTGGTGCCGTGAGCCGAGTCGGGGATCAGGACCTTGGTCGGAGTGCGCCCCCGCGATTCGTGCCAGGCCCGCATCAGCAGCAGCCCGGTCAGCTCCCCCTGGGCGCCGGCGGCGGGCTGGAGCGTGGCGGCGGCGGTGCCGGTCACCTCGCACAGGATCCGCTCCAGGTCGGCCAGCAGGGCCAGCCAGCCCTGGATCTGGTCGTCGGGCTGGGCGGGGTGGCAGTGCGCCAGGGCCGGCATCGCCGCCACCGCGTCGCACAGCTTGGGGTTGTACTTCATGGTGCACGACCCGAGCGGGTAGGCGCCGTGGTCGACCGAGTAGTTCCGCGACGACAGCCGGGACATGTGGGCCACGAGGTCGCGCTCCGACATCTCGGGCAGCGCCGGCGGCGCCCCGGCCAGGTGCTCGGCCGGGACGAGATCCTCCGGAGCCCACTCCGGCAGGCCGGTCTCCCGGAACGACCAGGCCTTCCGGCCCGGGGACGACAGCTCGAAGACGGTCGGCTCCCCCTCCCGGCCCATGAGCGGCATGGAGGCGGCCCGCCCGGCACTCGGCCGGGTCAAGAGATCGGGGACGGTGCGCTCGCTCATCAGGCCACCGCCTTCTCGAAGGCCGTCACGTAGGCGTCGATGTCGGCTCTCGTGCGGGTCTCGGTCACCGTCACCAGCAGCGCCTCCCCCAGCTCGGGGTACTCGCGGGTCAGCTCCAGCCCGCCGAGGAATCCGGCCTCGGCCAGCTTCTCCAGCACCTCGCCCGCCGGGCGGGGGGTGCGGACGGCGAACTCGTAGAGCGTCGGCGCCGTCGCGGCCGGCTCGACGCCGCGGATCCGCAGCAACGCGTCGCGGGTGTAGCGGGCGCCCCGGGCGCAGCGCAGGGCCAGCTCCCGTAACCCCTGCGGCCCGAGCCAGGCGAGGTGGATGGCGGTGGTCACGGCGATGAGGGTCTGGTTGGTGCAGACGTTGGACGACGCCCCGGCCCGGCGGATGTGCTGCTCCCTCGTCGACAGGGTGAGGACGTAGGCCTTGCGCCCCTCGCTGTCCTGCCCCTCCCCCACCAGCCGGCCCGGGAGCCAGCGCCGCACGTACGGTGCCTGCTTCACGGCGAACAGCCCGACGTACGGCCCGCCGAAGGCCAGTGGCGTCCCGAGGGGCTGGCCCTCCCCCACGGCCACGTCGGCGCCGAGCTCCCCCACCGGGCGCAGCACCCCGGCGGCCACCGGGTCGGCCCCGGCCACCAGGAGCGCGCCGGCGGCGTGGGCCAATTCCCCCGCCCCGGCCACGTCCTCCAGCACGCCGAGGTGGTTGGGGTGGGCCAGCAGCAGCGCCGCCGGCTGGTCGAGATCGTCGGGCCACACCGTCCGCCCGTCGCGCAGCGGAGCCTCCCGGATCTCCAACCGGGGACCGCACAGGGTGCGGATCACGGCCCGGATGGCGGGCCGCACCCCGGCCGAGACCCAGACGAGCTTCCGGCCGGTGGCCGCCGCGGCGAGGTTGAGGCCCTCGACGGCGGCCGAGGCGCCGTCGTAGAGCGAGGCGTTGGCGACGTCCATCCCGGTGATGCGGCACAGCATCGTCTGGTACTCGAAGAGCGCCTGGAGCACCCCCTGGGCCAGCTCGGGCTGGTACGGCGTGTAGGAGGTGACGAACTCGCTGCGGCCGGCCAGGGCCCGCACCGCGGTGGGGATGTCGTGCTCGTAGGCGCCGCCGCCGGCGAAGCACACGAGCTGTCCCGTGCCCGAGGACGGGCCGGCGGGGCGGTTGCGCCCGGCCAGGGCACCGAGGCGGTCGAGGACGTCGGCCTCGGACCGCCCCGGATCGATGGCCAGCCCGCCGGCCAGGCGGACGGCCTCGGGGATGTGGGCGAAGAGGTCGTCGAGGCTGTCGAGACCCAGGAACCCAAGCATGGCCTCGATTTCGGACGTGGTGTGGGGAACGAAGCTACCCATGCGGGCGAGGCTAACCGGCTTTGACGAACGGAGGTTTCACCACCTCGCCCGGCGCCGTCCGCCCCCGGATGTCGACCTCCACCGGCGTGCCCGGCTTGGTCCCCGGCGGCAGGAAGGCGAGGGCGATCCCCCGTTCCAGGACGGGCGACACGTTGCCGCTGGTGACCTCGCCGGCGCCCTCTCCGTCGATCAGCACCCGGCACTCCGCCCGGGGCACCTGCCGGTCGGCCAGGAGGATGCCGGCCAGGCGCCGGGCCGGGCCCCGCTCCTTCTCGGCCAGCAGCGCCGCCCGACCGGCGAAGTCCGGCTTGTCCCATCCGACGACCCAGCCGAGCCCGGCCTGGAGCGGCGTGATGCCGGGCCCGAGCTCGTGGCCGTGGAGCGGGTAGCCCATCTCCAGCCGCAGGGTGTCCCGGGCGCCGAGCCCGGCCGGGGTGATCCCGGCCGCCACCAGCGCCCGCCAGACGTCGACGGCCGCCTCCACCGGCACGAACAGCTCGACGCCGTCCTCGCCGGTGTAGCCGGTCCCGCCCACGAGGCCCGACACCCCACCGGGAAGGGTGGTCGGCACCGCCCCGAAATGGGCCACCGCCGCCGCCTCGGGGGCCAGATCGGTCAGCCGCCGGCGGGCCTCGGGGCCCTGGACGGCGAGCAGTGCCCGCTGCTCCGTGACCGGCTCCACGTCGGCCCCTCCGGGCGCTCCGGCGGCCGCCGCCTGCAGCGGCGGCAGCACGGCGGCGGTATTGGAGGCGTTGGGAATCACGAGGAGCTCCTCGGGCCTCACCCACCACACGATGAGGTCGTCGACCACCGAGGCGTCGTCGTCGAGGAGATGGGTGTACTGCGCCCGACCCGGCCCGATCCGCCCGAGGTCGTTGGTCAGCAGGCCCTGGAGGGCGGCGACGGCGCCGGGGCCCCGCATCCAGACCGACCCCATGTGCGACACGTCGAACACCACGGCGCCCGTCCGGCAGGCCCGGTGCTCGTCGAGCACGCTGCCGTACCGGATCGGCATGTCCCACCCCGCGAACGGCACCATGCGGCCGCCGAGGGCGCGGTGCTCGGCGTCGAGGGGGCTGTGGCGGACGTCTGCGCTGTCGCTCATACGAGCGAGACTACCGAGCCCTCAAGCAGACTTCGGGCGCTTCGAGGGCGGCGCGGGGGGTGCGACGGGCGGGGCGGGCGGCTCGGCCAGCCAGAACGGCGGCGCGGCGCCGTCGGTCATCAGCTGCGACGGCGGCTCCAGCCCGTATTTCATGAGCAGGCTCAGGTAGTCCCGCTGGTAGAAGACCCGGATCTTCACCTCGGGGTAGAGCTCGGTGAGGCGGCGGGCCTTGCGGTTCTTCTTCGTCACCAGCTTCTGGTTGAGCGTGGTGATCTCGATGTAGAGGTCGTACGCCGGGAGGTAGAAGTCGGGGCTGAAGGCCTGGACGGGATTGCCGGCCTTGTCACGCTCGAGGGTGAACGTGCGCGGCTCGTACTGCCATTCGATGCCGTAGAAGTCGAGCAACCGGGCGAACTGGCGCTCGGAGTTGTGGGCGAACCGAACCTGCTCGTGGGGCAGGGGCGGATCCAACGCCTACCCCCCTTCGGCCGCCGCCACCGGCACGGTGGTGATGCCATGGCCTGGCACCACGACGGCGCTCGGTGCGAGCTCGAGGATCTGGCTGTCGAGCTCCTGGATCATCCCCGCCAGCGGCAGGATGTTCAGGACGCCCTGGCCCTGGCGGACGAGATCGATGACCTCGTCACCCGTCCGGGCCAGGAGCGAGCGGGAACCGTTGATGACCAGGCTGGCCGAGGCCAGCTCCTCCCCCAGGTGCTCCCGGAGGTACTCGATCGCCGTCCGCGCCGTGCGCAGCGAGATCCCGGCGTCGAGCAGGTGCTTGATCACCTTGAGCTCGACAAGGTCTCGATACGAGTAGAGCCGCTGCGTCCCGCTGCCCCGCGCGTCCGCGATGGACGGGCGGATCAGATCCGTCCGTGCCCAGTAGTCGAGCTGGCGGTACGAGATCCCCACGATCTTGCAGACCTGTGGACCTCGAAAGCCGGTCATCACCATCGGAGTCGGGCCTCCTCTGGCCCCCTGGTTTCCGGCGGTTCCGGAACCACAGAGGCGTAGTTACACCAACGTTCAGCATACCCCCGGGGCGCGCGCTGTCAACGGAGGGTGTGGAGAAGGTTGTGCAGAAGGCTGTGGACGGGCGACCGCCCAGCCGATCAGGGAGCGAAGTCCTCCGGGCGGACACGCTCCAGGAATTCCCGGAACTGCTCCACCTGCTCCTCCTCGTCGTCGCTCTCGAACACGACGCCGGCCTCTTCCAGGACCGAGTCGGCGGCGAAGATCGGGACGGGCTCCTCGTAACGCACCGCCAGGGCGATGGCGTCGGACGGGCGGGACGAGATCCGGTGCCGGGTACCGGCCAGGAGCACCTCGAGCTCGGCGTAGAACGTGCCTTCCTTCAGCTCGGTGATCACGATCCGGTCGATGCGGGCCGCCAGCTCCTCGAGCACGTTCTTGAACAGGTCGTGCGTCATCGGCCGGGGGCTCTCCATGCCCTGGAGGGCGTAGACGATCGCCGTCGCCTCCGGCTGGCCGATGAAGATGGGGAGGTAACGGCGGCCCGGAGCCTCTTCGCGCAGCAGGACGATCGGCTGGTTGCTGGGAACCTCGACTCGTACTCCGACGAGCGAAAGACGGATCACAGGTCTGCCTCCGGCGGTCGTCCCGCCACCCTAGCAGCGCCGCCCGGCGACTCCGGAGGCGGGCTACGAAGGGTCTTCCCGGCCGTACAGATTCGACACATAGGCGTCAGGATCCCGTTCCAGGACCCGAAGATCGCCGATGAAGAGGCCGGGATGGTTGCGGTACCGCTCGCCGTAGTCGAGGCCGTAGCCGAGCATGAACTCGTCGTCGATGGCCACGCCGAGGTAGCGCGTCGGCAGGGGCACGATCCGCCGCCGCGACCGGTCGAGGAGGGCGCAGACGGCCAGGCTGGCGGGGTTCCGGGCCTGGAGCTGGCCCAGCAGGTACGACAGCGTCAGGCCGGTGTCGACGACGTCCTCCACCACCACGACGGCCCGGCCGGCGATGTCACCCTCGAGGTCCTTCACGATGCGGACCCGGCCGGAGTCGGGGGCGAAGTGGGAGATCGCCATGAAGTCGACCTCGCAGGGCACGGTGATCGCCCGGGCCAGGTCGGCGAGGAAGAAGAGCGACCCCTTGAGGACGCCGATCAGGACGACGCCGTCGGGATGGTCGCGGTCGATCTCCCCCGCCAGCCGGACGACGGTCTCCGCCACCTCGGCGGCGTCCATCCAGGGCTTCGGGACGGCGCCGATCCCGGACGTCATGCCCTGTCTTTGGCGGCTGCCGCCTCTGTCGGGACACCCCCCGTCCCCCCGGGGGGCGGCCCGATGCTCGCTCGCAGCATCGACAGCCGCAGCGCCGCCCCGAGCCGGGCCAGATCGGTGAGGGCGTCCGTGGCCCGGGCAGCGGAGGCCGGATCCTTGGGGCTCACCTTCGGCATCACGACCTGGCCGAGGAAGGCCGACTCCCGCTCGGCGAACGTCTTGTACATCCGCAGGTGGCGGGCCTCGACCCCGTAGCCGAAAAAGGCGGCGGCGATCCCGGCGATCCGGAGGGCCTCGGGGCCGTAGCCCTCGGGGCCGGCCGCCGGCAGCAGCCCGAACGACTCCAGCTCGCCCATCGACCGCTCGTCGAGACCGGTCTCCTGGCGGATGTCGTTGCGGCTGTAGCAGGCCTCTCCCCCGGCCGGCCACAGGTCGTCGGCCACGGCGGGCGCCGGCGATGGCGCCGCCGCCGGGGTGGGCCCGGAAGTGGCGGGGTCGGACCCGCCGTCGGGCACGAACCAGACGGCGTCCTCGTCGGGCGGCCCGGCCGGAGCCGGGTCGGGCAGGGTGAGCCGGGCCTCGTCGACCGCCACCGACGCCGCCGCCGCCCGGGCGGTCGGCGCAGCCGGAGGGGTGGGCGCGGCCGGCGGGGTGGACGCCGCCGGCGCCGCCGGGCTCGACCCGTCGACCGCCGGCCCGGGACCGTCGCCGTCCTTCAGCCGGCGGCGGATCACCTTGAGCGGCAGGTAGTGGTCCCGCTGCTGGCGGAGAATCCAGCGCAGGAGCTCGAGATCGGCTTCGGTGAACTGGCGGTAGCCCGACGGCGACCGCTCCGGGGTGATCAGCCCCTGGCTCTCCAGGAACCGGATCTTCGACACGGAGATGTCGGGGAAATCGCCCCGCAGGTCGTCCAGGATCTCGCCGATCGAACGGCTGCCATCGGAAGAGGGGGGCTGGTGAAGCCCCCGAATGTCGCCCATCAGTGCCCCGTGAAGAAGACGAGCTTGAACTTCCCGATCTGGAGCTCGTCGCCGTTGGCCAGCTTGGCTTCCTCCACACGGTCGCGGTTCACATAGGTCCCGTTGAGCGAGCCGACGTCGAGGACGTGGAAACCGTCGGCGCGACGGACGATCTCGGCGTGACGGCGGGACACGGTGATGTCGTCGAGGAAGATGTCGGAGTCGGGATGGCGCCCCGCCCGGGTCACCTCGGCGTCAAGCATGTACTTGCTCCCCTCGTTGGGCCCCTTGCGCACCACCAGCAGCGCCGCGCCCTCGCGCAGTTCTTCGGGCGAGACTTTCAGGTCCTCGTCGACCTCCCGCTCCTCGGCCGAGGTGACGGTGATCGTCATCGTGGTGTCGTCGCCCGACGTCAGGTTGAGCGCCGCCCCACAGGAGGAGCAGAAGTTCGAACCGGGGGGGTTGCGGTGGCCGCACTGGTTGCAGAACACGGCGGGAAGGGTATCGACGCCCCCCTACCCCGGCAACCGAAGGTTCGACTTGAGCCTTGGCTTCAAGGTCCTTCGTCGAGGAATGCCCGATAGGCGGCGGCGTCCATCAGCCCGTCCACCTCACCGGCGTCGGCCACTTCCACAGCGAAGATCCAGCCCTTGCCGTAGGGGTCCTCGTTGATCATCTGCGGGGTGTCCGTCAGGTCGGAGTTCACCTCGGCGACCGTGCCGGACACGGGCGAGAAGATCTCCGACACCGACTTCGTCGACTCGACCTCGCAGCAGGAGGCCATGGCCGCCACGGTGGCGCCGACCTCGGGCAGGTCGACGTAGACCACGTCGCCGAGGGCGTCCTGGGCGTAGTCGGTGATCCCCACCCGGGCGGTGGTGCCGTCGACGCGCACCCACTCGTGCTCCTGGGTGTAGCGGAGGTCCTCAGGGAAATTCATGGACGGGGACCCTACCCCTACTCCAGGGGGTGGGCCGCCTTGAATGCCGGGGGGTGGTCGAGGGCGGGCACCCGGACGTCGCTGCGGCGTTCGACGCTCACCTTCGTGCCGTCGAGGGCGTCGAGGGTGTCGACCGCGCCACCGGGGATCCGCAGGCCCACCTCCAGGGTCGCCGGGTCGCCGATGGCCAGCACCTCGTAGGGCTGCTGCACCTCCTGCCCGTCGACCGTGACGGCATCGTGCTGGCGGGAGAAGGCGCTGGTGCCGCCGACGCGCCGGCCGTTGACGGCGATCGCCTCGGCGCCGGCGTCGCGCAGCTCCTGCACGAGATCGAGGAGGAGCTGGAACTCGAACGCCCCCTTCGGGTCGGTGATGCGCACCGCCACCCCCGGCCCCCGGGCCGGTACGACGCCGGCCAGGATCTGCAGGTCGGACAGCTGCCGCTCGGCGGCGTCGCGGGCCAGCTGGTCGCGTTCGGCCGACGACTGCAGGGCGGCCAGCTCCAGGCGGAGCTGGGAGATCTCGTCCCGCAGGGCGGCGCTCTCCTCGTTGAGGGAGGCGAAGATCCGGGTCAGGTCCGATTCGCTCTCGGCGGCGAGATGCTCCGGGCCCCGGTTGGTCGTCCCGAGCTGGGCAGCGACGAGGAACCCCACCACCCCGACCGACAGCGCCACCAGTGCCTTGGCCGCCAGCGGCCGGCGGGCGCGGCCCGGGCCGCCGCCGGCCTGATCGGACGGTCGCCGCCGGGGCCGGCGCCGCGGCGGCCGGACCGGCCCGCCCGCCGCCGGCGGCAGGGGAGGCGCGACCTCGGCCTCAGCCACCGAAGACATGGCGACGGACGGCCGCCACGTTCTGGAAGATCCGCACGCCGAACACCACCGCCACCGCCGTCGACAGATCGGCGCTCAGCTGGTCGCCGATCCACACCAGCAGGACGGCCACCGCCGCGTTGCTGACGAAGGCCAGCACGAACAGCCGGTCGGAGAACGTCTGCTCGAGATGGGCCCGGAGTCCCCCGAACGACGAGTCGATGGCCGCCACCACGGCCATGGCCAGGTAGCGGGACTGGTCCGGCGACACCGACGGCCGCAGGACGAGCGCCAGGGCGGCGCCGCCCAGCAAGCTGAAGAGCGCCAACATCATCGACCTCCCGGGGCCGGAGGGGCGGGACTCGTCGCCGGGCTGGCATCGACGGGATGGGCCGACGACAGCTGCAGGGCGCCGACATAGGCGGGCACGACGACCTTCGACCGGGACCGGAGGGAGAATCCGAGCCCGTAGTCGGCGACCCACTGCCGGAAGCGCTGCGCCACGGCCGAACCCTCGAACTGCTTGCGGTCGGCGCCGATGGCCTCCACCTTGTAGGGCGGGACGAGGGGCCGGAAGTTCACGGTGATCGTCTCGCCCGCGGCCCGGATCGGCGACGTCGCCACGAGCCGCTGCCCGTTCACGGCCACCGCCTCGCCGCCGGCGGCCCACAGGGCGTTGACCACGAGCTGCAGATCGACGTCATGGACCGCCAGCGACTCGCGGTCGGCGTCCGTCTTCGCCGCCCGGCGGCTGTCGGAGAGGCGGATCTCGAGGCCTGTCCCCGACATCGCCGTGGTGCCGGCCCACATCTGCACGTCCCGCAGGTGGCGGGCGTCGTCGGCCGAGGTGGCCGACAAGCGGCGCCGGGCGCTGGTGACATCGGCCCGCAGCCGCACCAGCTCCTTTCCGAGGCTGTCGACCTCGCCCTGGCGGGTGTGGATCAGCTTGACCAGCCCGGCCCGGCGCGACTCGGCTCCCCGCTTGGCTTCCTTGACGCCGTTGGAGGCGACCAGCGTGAGGAACCCGACGAGCGCCAGCACCGCGGCCAGCGACGCCCGGATCTGCATTCAGTCAAAGTACACAACGGGATCAGCGGTCGGTGTCCTCCACCAGCGCCGCCCGGATGCGGCCGACGTACTCCTGGGCCAGGGCCCGCGCCCCGCCGTCGCTGCCCCCTTCCGCCCACACGTGGGTCAGCGGCTCCTCCGGGTCGGGCAGGACGAGGGCCCAGCCGTCGGCGTGGAGCACCTTGATCCCGTCGACCAGCACCAGCTCCTTGTCCTGGGCCTGCTCCATGGTGGTGCGCATCACCGTCCCCTTCCGCTCCCAGGGCGTGGAGACCGTCACGTGGGCGAGATGGACGGAGGGGAGGCCGGCCACCACCGACGACAGCGTGCGGCCGGTGCGGGACAGCAGGTCGAGGACCTTGGCCATCGTGGCCACGGCGTCGGCGGCGGGCAGGAAGTCGGGCCACAGGAAGCCGCCGCCGCCCGACGCGGCGAAGTCGATTCCGCCCGCCCCCGCCACCTCCATCAGGTGGGCCGACGAGAGCTTGGCCCAGGCGATGGAGGCGCCGCCGGCGGCGGCGATCCGCTCCGCCTCCCGGCTCACCGCGATCGGCAGCGCCAGGCGGGATCCCGGATGAGCCTCGCTGACCAGCGTGACCAGGGCCAGGAGGCACTCCTCGTCGGTCAGGGCGTAGCCGGTGTCGTCGACGAGGCGCAGCGTCTCGCCGTCGGGGTCGAACACGATCCCGAGATGGCTCCCCGACGCCCGCACCAGCGTCTGGACGCGGGCCAGGCGGGTCTCGAGGTCGTCCCCGGCGTGGGCGGCGGCCGCCGTGGCGGCGAACGGGTTCACGGCCAGCACGTCGGCGCCGAGCTTGGCCAGCACGGGGTTGAGCACCACCGAGGCCGACCCGAACGACGTGTCGAGCACCAGCTTGAAGGCGTGGTCCCGGACGGCGCCGACGTCGATCGACCGGATGAGGGCGGCGGTGTAGTACTCGAGGACCCGGGGCGGGAAGACGATGTCGCCGATGTCGCCGGCGAAGGCCCGCCGGAAGTCGTCCCGGGCCAGCAGGCGCTCGATCTTGCGCTTGGCGCCGTCGTCGATGTCGCCGCCCTGGGCGTCGAAGAAGCGGATCTCGACCGACGCCGGGTCGTCGGGGCTGAGGCGGACGGTCACGCCGCCCTGGGCGCGCTCCGAGCGCACGTGGAACCGGGTCAGGGGAACGGGCGCCAGCTCCAGGTCCTCGACGTGGACGCCGGACAGGTTGAGGCCCGACATGACCGCCCGCTTGAGGGTGCGGGCGACCCGGGAGGTGTCCCGGCTGCAGCACACCACCGAACCCCGCTTGAGGCTGGTGCCGTAGGCGGCGGCGAGGCGGACGGCCAGCTCGGCGGTGACGTCGACGTTGGCCAGGCCCCGGACGCCGCGGCGGCCGAACAGCGTGCGCTGGCCCCGGCTCTCCCAGACGATGGAGGCGTTGACGACCGCCCCGGCCTCGACCGTCTTGTAGGGGTAGACCTTGACGCCCTGGTTGATGACGGCGCCCTCGCCGATGAAGCATTCCTCGCCGAGGACGACGCCCTCCTCGGCCCGGGCCGCCCGGCGCAGGTCGGCCGACCGGCCCACGATGCAACCCCGCAGCGTGGCGCCGGGGCCGATGTAGACGTGGTCGTGGACCACGGTCCGGGCCAGGGAGGCGTCGTGCTTCACCACCACGTTCGACCCCAGCACGGTGTACTCCCCGATGCTGGCCCCGGCCTCGATCCGGCAGTTGTCCCCGATGATGACGGGCCCGGTGATCTCGGCCGCGGGGTCGACGTCGGCGCCTTCCCCGAGCCAGATCCCGTCCCCCAGCCGGAAGCCCGGGATGTCGACGGCGACACGCTCGTCGAGGACGTCGCGATGGGCCCGGTGGTAGGCCTCGACGGTGCCCACGTCCTCCCAGTAGCCGTCGACGACGAGGCCCTGGATGGCCAGGCCCCGCTTGAGAGCGGCGGGGAAGACCGCCTCGGAGAAGTCGACCGGCTCGTGCTCCGGGATCAGGTCCAGGATCTGGGGCTCGAGGACGTAGATGCCGGTGTTGATGGTGTCGGAGAAGACCTGGCCCCACGTGGGCTTCTCCAGGAACCGCTCGACCCACCCTTCGGGGTTGGTGATGACGATGCCGAAGTCGATGGGGTTCTCCACCCGGCGCAGGGCGATCGTGGCCAGCGCGCCCGACGACCGGTGGGCCTTGACGACGGCGTCGAGGTCGATGTCGGAGAGCACGTCGCCGGAGATCACCATGAACGTGTCATCGAGCTCGGCGGCGGCGTTGCGGACGGAGCCGGCCGTCCCGAGCGGCGTCTCCTCGGTGGCGTAGCGCATGGAGACGCCGAGTTCCGAGCCGTCGCCGAAGTAGTTGCGGATGTGGCTGGCCAGGAAGGCGACGGTGACGACGATGTCGTCGATGCCATGGAAGGCGAGGCGGCGGACGACGTGCTCCATCAACGGCCGGTTGGCCATCGGCATCATCGGCTTGGGCTGGTTGGAGGTGAGCGGCCGCAGGCGAGTGCCCTCTCCCCCGGCCATGACGACGGCCTTCACCGCGCCACGCGTTCGCTTCGTCCCTCGGCCAGCGCCCGGCGGGCCAGCGGGACGTAGGTGACGGCGGCGTACCAGGCGAGGGCGAGGCCTGGCGCCGCGAACAGCCATGCGACCGTCAGCGACGGTCGGCCCCAGGGGCCGGGCGTGCCCATCATGAACAGGGGGAAGGCCACCATCAGGGCCAGGGTGCCGGCCTTGCCGGCCCACTGGACGTCGATCCGCCGGGCACCGGCGGCGGCGAGGGCCAGCACCGCCCCCGAGATCAACGCCTCCCGGATCAGCACTCCCCACCCCACCACGGCCGGGACGCGTCCGTCGATGAGCAGCGAGATCACCACCGTGCCGAGCAGGATGCGGTCGGCGGTGGGGTCGAGCACCTTCCCGAGCTCGCTGACCTGGCCGAGGCGGCGGGCGAGGTAGCCGTCGACCCAGTCGGTGCAACCGAGCACGGCCAGAAGCCACGCCGCGGCGGTGCGGTCGTCCTGGCCGAACAGCAGCCAGCAGAACAGCGGCACGCACGCCAGCCGGACGAGGGTGACCAGGTTGGGGATCGTGAGGATGCCCCTGGCGGGTCGGGGCGGCGACGGTCCCATGTCGCTGGCAGTGTACGCCGCTAGTTTGTTTGCGTGGCTGACGAGTTCGACCCCGACGAGATGATCCAGCGGTTCCGGGAACGAGCCCAGGCCGTGCGGAACCGGCCCCTGCCTCCCGTCGCCGGTCCGGACAAGAAGCGCTTCCTGGAACGGGCCCAGGTCGACTTCATGGACTTCGCCATGATCGGCGACGCCACCGCCACCCTCGAGGACGGGATCCTCACGCTGCGCGTCGACCTGCGAAAAGCCTGAGTACAAACTGAGCAGTCCCTCAGAGGCTTGTTGCACTGAGTGACAGGTTTGTCTAGGTTAGGGCCGCGTTACGGAGTATGTGCCACGTCTCAAGGGTCATTGGAGGTCGGACGGACCCCCGCCTCCCACACACCGGCGCAGGGTGTGTGGGCCTCCTTTCCCCGCTGGGGGAGACGCGACTTGGACATCAATTGTTTCAACGCGTTTTCAACCGCTAGGGGAAGGAAGACATGCTCAAGCGAATTCTCGTCACCGCGTTCCTGGGTGGGGCGCTGCTTTTCACGGCCCCGGCGGCGATGGCGAATCCTCATGGCCACAACGAGGGCCGGGACCGACACGAGCACGGCCGGAGCTATGACCGGGACGACCACCGCCGATACGACCGGGACGACCACCGCCGATACGACCGGGACGACTATCGCCGGTACGACCGGGACGACCACCGCGGTTATCACCACGACCGTTACAACTACAACGACGACTACTACTACTACGGCTACAACCGCTCGTACTCCGGCCGCTGCTACTACCGCGGCGGGTACCGCTACTACTACGACGGCGGCTACTCGAGCCGGTACTGCGACGACTACTACTACCGCCACGGCTACCGGTCCGGATACCCCTACGGGTACGACACCTGCGACGAGTACGACTACCGGACGGGCTACTGCTGACCCTTCCCGATCCTGATGCCCGACCGCAGCGGCGGGGCCCTACCGGCCCCGCCGCTGCCGCGTCCGGAGCCGGCCGTGTCCCTTTTGCACTGAGTGACACTTTTGTTTAGGTAAGGCACCGATTACGGAATAAGTCCCATATACGCAAGGGTCGAACGGTGCCAAGGGAGATTCCAATGATCAGACGCATCATCGTCACCGCCATCCTCGGCGGTGCGCTCGTGCTCGCCCCGACGGCGGCCTACGCCGACAAGAAGGGCAACGACGACAACAAGTCAGCCCACCAGAGCGACGGCAACCGGGACAGCGGTCACAGCGACAACAATGGCCACGAGGGCCACGACCGTCACGAATCGGGCCACGTCGACCGTGGTGACGGCCATAACGACCACGACCGGTCGGGCTACCGCGATCACGACGGTCGGAGCGACGACTACTACCGCTACTACGGCTACGACGACGGCTACTACGGCTACTACGGCTACCGCTGCAACGGCTACCGCGACGGCTACTACTACGACCGCTCCGGCCGGCCCATCTACGGCCCCGACGGTCGCCCCTACTACCGGCACAACTCCGACTGCGACTCCTACTACAGCCGTTACCACCGCTACTACGGCGATCCGTACTGCGACCGCTATGACGCGGCCAGCGGCTACTGCGGCTAGCGAAACCGACTGCGCCAGATCGGACTCCCGGGACGGCGGGGCCTGCGGGCCCCGCCGCGGCGCGTCTCTGATGGGCGTCCCGTCGTGAGCACAACCTGAGAATTGTCCCCGACGAGCGCTTTGCACTGAGTGCCAGCTTTTGGTTCCCTGAGTAGGCAGCACGAAGTGCGCAGGGCCGAAGGGTCAGCTGGGGAAGCGGATAGGGCCCCGCCTCCCACCCGCCTCAGGGCGGATTGGTGCTTTCGAAAGGGGCTACATGTTCAAGCGTATTGCTCTCACCGCGTTTCTCGGCGGTGCTTTGCTGTTCTCGATGACGACCGCCGCCACCGCCCACGACCGGAGCGGCGGCCACGCTCGGCACGACAACTATTACGGCGGCGGAGCGTGGGGGGTGGGCTACTTCGGGGGGTACGGGGGTGACTACGTCCTCCCGCAGTACGCTCCCCGGCTGCAGTTCCGGGGGTTCGACAGGGTGCCGGGGTTCTACTACGCGCCGCCCGGCGTGGGTGCCGAGCACGGCTACTACCTGCCCTACCTGGCCGACTCGTTCGACGACAACTACTTCGTCACCTACGGGTTCCGCTGCGACGGGTACCGGGACGGCTACTACTACGGCCGCGATGGCGGCCGTCAGGGGAGCTACCGGCATAACGCCGACTGTGACGACTTCTACGTTCGGCACGGCTACTGGTACGGCCCTCAGGTCTGCGACCGCTACGACGACGCCGTCGGGTACTGCGACCGTTAGTAGTAGGAGTCAGCTGGCTTCGGAGGTCGGAAGCTCGGCCTCCGAAGCTGCTTCTTCTGTTTCGGGATCGCCGGCGGACCACATGGCGGCGTAGACGCCGTGGCGGGCGAGGAGGGCGGCATGGCTCCCCTCCTCGATGACCCGGCCGCCGCCCAGCACCACGATGCGGTCGGCGCGGGCGGCGGTGGCGAGGCGGTGGGCGACGATGATCGTCGTGCGGCCCTGGGACAGCGCCCCCATGGCCGCCGCCACCCGGGCCTCGCTGCGCAGGTCGAGGTTCGACGTCGCCTCGTCGAGCAGCAGCACGGCGGGGTCGACGAGGCGGGCCCGGGCCAGGGCCAGGAGCTGGCGCTGGCCGCTCGACAGTGACCGGCCCCGCTCGAGAATGAGTGTGTCGTAGCCGGCGGGGAGGCCGGCGATGAACTCGTCGGCGCCGACGGCCCGGGCTGCCTCGGCGATCTCGGCCTCGGTGGCATCGGGCCGGCCGTAGGCGATGTTGTCCCGCACGGTGCCCGAGAAGAGGTGCGCCTCCTGGGGGACGAGCCCGAGCCGGCGCCGGTAGGCGGGCAGCGACAGGCGGCGCAGGTCCGTGCCGTCGGCCGTCACCCGGCCGGCGCCGGGGTCGTAGAAGCGGGCCAGGAGCTTCACGATCGTCGACTTGCCGGCGCCCGTCCGGCCGACGAGGGCGACCGTCTCTCCCGCCCTGATGGTCAGGTCGACGCCGTCGAGCGCCCAGCCCGGGGGTCCGGGGGTGGCCCCCGAAGAGTCGGTGTCGGAGCCGTAGCGGAACCGCACGCCTTCGAGACCGAGCGTCCCGGCCAGGTCGACCGGCGCAATCGCGTCCGGGGCCTCCGGGGTGCTGACCGGGGTGGCCAGCAGGTCGGCCAGCTTCACCGCCGCCGCCCGGGCCTGCTGGTAGGTGTCGAACACCTGGGAGAGCTGCTGGACGGGGGCGAAGAAGAGATTGAGGTACAAGATGAACGCGATCAGATCGGCTGGGGTCAGCGAACCGCCCCGGATCAACGCCGCGCCGTAGGCGACGACGACCGTGGTGGCCACCTGGCCCAGGAGCTCGACGGTCGGGAAGTAGGTGGCCGAGAGCCGGTTGCCCTCCAGCCGGGCGTCGAGATGTTCGTCGGACAGCGCCCGGAACCTCTCGAAGTTCCGCTCCTCACGGGCGAAGGCGGCCACCACGCGGGCGCCCGACAGGCTCTCCTGCAGGCTGGACATGACGAGGGCGATCTTGTCCCGGATGCGGAGGTAGGCCCGGTCGGAGCTGCGCCGGAACCACACCGTGAGCACCAGCAGGGGCGGCACCACGGCCAGGGCGGCCAGGGCCAGGCGCCAGTCGAGGACGAACAGCACCACCGCCACGCCGCCGGCGGTGAGGCCGCTGGCCACCAGGTTGACGATGCCCTGCTGGAACAGTTGGGACAACGCTTCGATGTCGCTCGTCATCCGGGTCAGGATGCGCCCGCCCATCTCCCGCTCGTAGAAGTCCAGCCCGAGCCGGCTCAGGTGGGCGAACACCTTGAGCCGCAGGGAATACAGGAGCCGCTCGGACAGCCGGCCGGTCCACCGGGCCCCGGCCCACAGCACCCACCAGTCCACGAGGACGACAACGGCGAAGGCGATGGTGGCGGCGGTCAGCCCGGCGGTCGAGTGGCGGGCCACCCCGCCGGCCACCCCGGCTCGGACCAGGCCGGGGCCGGCCAGCCCGGCCAACGCGTCGACGGCCACGAGGCCCACACCGACGGCCAGCGCCCCCCGGAAGGGCCGTACGAACCGCCCGAGGGAGAAGTGCGGGTCGGGCCGGGCGGCGGTGACGGGGTCGACACCCGGTTCGTCGTCGGCCGGCGGCAGCGCCGCCACCTGGGCCAGCAACTTCTTGTCGGCCGGCACGGCCCCGGCCAGGGCGAAGTGCCCGCCGTGGGTGGCGGCGGCCGCGCCGGTGCCTCCCGGCCGGCCGATCCACGACGCCGCCCGACCGGCCGCCACCACACCCCGTCGACCGGCCAGCGCAGCCTGGGCCGCTTCGGCCGTCGCCGGCGCGTTCCCGGCCGGCCCGTCGGCGGTCTGTCCCGTGTCGGCGGCGACGACGCTCAACGGCGCAAGGCCGGGCTCGGCGTCGGGGGCGGCGCCGGTGAGGAGCTCCACGTAGCGGGGGCACCTGTCCATCAGCTCGTCGTGGGTGCCGTCGGCCAGGACGCGGCCGCCGTCGACGACGACGATGCGGTCAGCGAGGCTGATCGTCGAGCGCCGGTGAGCGATGACAATCGTGGTGCGGTCGGCCATCAGGCGGCGCAGGGTGGCGTGGATCCCCGCTTCCACGGTGGGATCGACGGCCGACGTGGCGTCGTCGAGCACCAGGATCTTGGGGTCGGTGACCAGGGCCCGGGCCAGCGTGACCCGTTGCCGTTGCCCGCCGGACAGTGTGAGGCCCCGCTCCCCCACCATTGTGTCGTAGCCGTCGGGCAGTGCTTCGATGAACCCGTCGGCCTCGGCGGCCCGGGCCGCGGCCCGGATCTGGTCCAGGCTGGCGCCGGGGGCACCGAAGGCGATGTTGTCGGCGATCGAGGCCGAGAACAGGAAGGCGTCCTCGAACACGATGCCCACCGACCGGCGGAGCTCGGCCAGGCGCAACCGGCGGACGTCGGTGCCGTCGAGCGTCACCCGCCCGGCGTCGACGTCGTAGAACCGGGGCAGCAACGAGGCGACGGTCGACTTGCCCGAGCCGCTGGCCCCCACGAGGGCCACGCGCTCCCCGGCCCGGATCCGGAGGGTGAAGCCGTCGAGCAGGGGCGCAGACCCGTCTCCGTAGTCGAACGACACGTCCTCGAACGCGATTTCGCCCCTGACCCCGCCGACCGGCTCGGCGTCGGCCGGCTCTACCACCGCCGAACGGGTGTCGAGCAGCTCCAGGATCCGCACCGCCCCCGCCCGGGCCATCTGGCCCGCCGACAGGAGCCCGGACAGCATGCGGGCCGGGGCGGCCAGCTGCAGCAGGTAGCTGTTGAAGGCCAGGAACGTCCCGAGCGAGATGTGCCCGTCGATCACCAGCCGGCCGCCGGCCAGGAGCAGGGCCGCCATCCCGAAGCTGGGCAGGACCTGGATGAGGGGCACGAGCCGGGCCTGGATGCGGACGTTGCGGAGCTGGGCGCCGTACAGCGCCCGGGCGGCGGCTTCGAGGCGGGCCACCTCGCGTTCCTCGGCGGCGAAGGCTTTCACGACCCGCACCCCTGACACCGCCTCGTCGACGACGCCGGCCACGTCGGCCGCCCGCTGCTGGGCGACCCAGGTGGCGGGGAAGACCCGGTCCCGCATCCGGCCCGAGGCGACGGCCAGGGCGGGGAGCACGACGAGGGCGATGGCGGTGAGCGCCGGGCTGAGGATCAGCATGACGACCAGCGACAGGACCAGCATCACGAGGTTGCCGATCATGAGCGGCAGGAAGGCCAGCAGCATCTGCACCATGCGGACGTCGCTGCCCGCCCGGGACATGGCCTGGCCCGTCTCGAGCCGGTCGTGGGCGGCGAAGTCGAGCCCGGCCAGGTGCTGGTAGACGGCGTTCCGGAGGTCGTACTCGACGTCGTAGCTGACCCGACCGGCGTAGAGCCGCCGGACGAGTGCAGCCCCGAACCGCACGACGCCGAGCCCGAGCAGCGTGACGACGGCGCCGGCCCGGAGCGGCCGCCCGGCGGTCACGTCGTCGACGAGCCCCCGCAGCACCAGCGGCCCGAACACGGTCGCCACCATGCCGACCACGGCCCCCAGCAGCGAAAGGACTAGCGTGCGCCGGTGCCGCCGCATGAGCGGCCGCATCCGCCGGATCCAGCCGCCAGCTTCCGGCGGCGCTATCCATTCGATGCTCAAGCGACCCCGCCGTCCATGAAAGCCAGGCTACCGGCGCGGCGCCGGCCATCGGTTAGAGGACGGTTACAACCTCGGCGTAGTGACAGGCGGCGGGGTGGCCGGTGCCGCGGTCGACCAGCTCGGGGGGCTCGTCCCGGCAGCGGCGCTGCTCGTCCTCGGT